>JAUIBM010000096.1 GCA_030428345.1 Alphaproteobacteria bacterium
CGCCGACCACACCACCGCCTTGCGCTTCGAGAAGACCATGCGCGGCGGCGTGCCGATCGCCGCGCCGACGCCCTATTACGAGCAGACGACGGATTTCACCTGCGGCCCGTGCTGCCTGATGATGGCGCTGGCGCGCTACCAGCCGGAATACGAGCTGAGCCCGGTCGCCGAAATCCGGCTCTGGCGCGAGGCAACGACGGTCTTCATGATGTCGGGTCTTGGCGGATGCGACCCGCACGGCCTTGCCGTCGCGGCGCATGAAGCGGGCCTTTCTGCCCGGATTCACGTCTCGCAGGCCGGCGCGCTGTTTCTCGACACGGTGCGCGACGCGGAAAAGCGCGTCGTCATGGAACTGGCGCAGGCCGATTTCCGCGAGCGGGTCGCCGCGCACGAGATATCGGTCGAGGCCGCGCTGACGCTGGAAGATCTGCGCGCGGAAATCGCCGCCGGCAAGGTGGCCGTGGTGCTGTTCAGCGGCTTTCGCATGTTCGGCAAGAAGGTGCCGCACTGGGTGCTGGCGCATGGCGACGACGGCAGCCACATCCTGATCCACGACCCCTGGGTCGAGGACGAGGTCGGCGAAACCATCGCCGACGCCGCCAATCTGCCGCTTCGCTATGAGGAATTCGACCGCATGGCCCGGTTCGGCCGGGCCGGACTGCGCGCCGCCATCATCCTGGGCCCGCGCTGAGCGGCAGGCCGGCCGCCCTCGCAGGCCTTTCCGCCGATCAGGTGAGCGGGCTGATCCGCACCTCGACGCGCCGGTTCTGCTGGCGGCCAAAATCGGTGGAATTGTCGGCGATCGGCCGGGTCTCGCCGAAGCCGGCGACCAGCAGGCGGCGCGAATCGACGCCGCGCGTGGTGAGATATTGCGCGACGCTGACGGCGCGCCGTTCCGACAGCGCCTGATTGTACTGGTCGGAGCCCTGGCTGTCGGTGTGGCCGTCGATATCGAGCAGGGTGCGCGGATATTTGGCGAGGATGATCGCGACCGAATCGAGCACCGGCAGGAAACCGGTATTGAGCTGGTCCTGGTCGCTGGCGAAGGTGACGTTGGAGGGCAGGTTGAGGATGATCTGGTCGCCCGAACGCACGACGCTGACGCCGGTCGAGCGCAACTGGTCGCGCAGTTCCTGCTCCTGCTTGTCCATGTAGCCGCCAACGCTGCCGCCGACGAGCGCGCCGACGCCGGCGCCGATCAGCGCGGCCTTGCGCTGCTCGCCGCCGCTACCGTCGCTGGCGATCAGCAGCCCGGCAACCGCGCCGGTGAGCGCGCCGATTCCCGCGCCTGCAGCGGTATTGCTGACCTGCGGGCGGCCGGTCAGCGGATCATTGGTGGTTTCGCAGCCGGCAAGCGCCGTCGACATTGTCGCGGCCATGGCCACGGCAAGGAATTTCCGCATGATTGGGGCCTCATGTTTCCCGGCGGCGCCTGAGAGGGCCGCCTGTTCGCCGAACGAACTGGCCGAAAACAAGGGCGAAAATGCGACGTTCGCCGTGCCTTACTCCAGGAATGCCGCCTCGAAGGGATAGTGGGTCAAGTCCTCGATCCCGTCTTCGGTGATCAGCACCTGCTGCTCCAGCTTGACGCCTTCGCGTCCGCCGACGGCTCCGCAATAGCTCTCCACGCTGATCACCATTCCGGGCTCGAAGACCCCGTCATAGCCGGAGGCCGCATAGTCCTGCGGAAAGTACAGGCTGGGATATTCATCGCACAGGCCCACCCCGTGGGCGAGCACGCCGTAGCGCTGGGCGTGGAACTCCGGCGGCGCCATATGCGCCTTCTCGCTGAACTCGCGGTAGCTTAGACCCGGCCGCAACAGGGCGAGATTGGCCATGACCTGCTCATGGGCATGGCGATAGATCCGCTTCTGTTCGGCGCTCGGCTCGCCGTCGCCGGCCAGCCAGGTCCGCGAGATGTCGCAGCACATGCCATAGACGCCGATGAGGTCGGTGTCGAAGGCGACGAGATCGCCGGCCTGGATGATGCGCGGCCCGCATTCCTGGAACCAGGGATTGGTGCGCGGTCCCGAGGAAAGGATCCGCGTCTCGATCCACTCGCCGCCATGGCGGATGTTCTCGGCATGCAGGATCGACCACAGATCGTCCTCGGTCATGCCCGGCGTCAACGCCCGCTGCATCTCGCCCATGGCGATTTCGCAGGAATGCATGGCGCAGCGAATCGCGTTGACCTCGTCCGGGCCCTTGATGGCTCGAGCGAGTTCGGTGACCTCCTGGCCCTGGAACGTCTCCACGCCCAGGGCGTGCAGCGCCATCAGTCCCTCCGGATCGATCCGGTCGATCGCCAGTCGGCGATTGCCGCCGGCATGTGCGCGCATCAGCGAATCAATCTCGCCGGCAAATCGCGCCGCGTGCTCGCTTACCCGGTCGCCGCACAGCATGTAGAAGAAGGACGCGCCGGTGCGCACCTCGCGCACCAGCGGCAGATGGCCCGACAAATGCTCGCAATTGGCGTAGTCCCACACGACCATGTAGCCATCGACCGAAACGAAGCAGGCGCGCGAGGGATTGTGCGTCACCCACACATGCA
Organism: Alphaproteobacteria bacterium; assembly: GCA_030428345.1. GTDB lineage: Bacteria > Pseudomonadota > Alphaproteobacteria > Rhizobiales > Rhizobiaceae > BOKV01. The sequence continues at coordinate 2,552 of JAUIBM010000096.1, forward strand.
TGTTGCTGCTGTCGCTGGCGTAGCGGATGTTCAGCGGATCGAAGCACAGCAGGCCGGCATAGTCGCGGGCGCGCAAATGCTCGACGATCCGCGTCAGCCTCGTCTGGCGCATGCGTTCCAGATCGGGCGCCTGAAGCCCGGCTTCGGCCCAGGCCGCGAAGGCGCGCGGCGTCGGCCCGATCTCGACGCGGTCATTGTCGTCGGGCGAGCCGTCAGGCCGCGTGGCCCGGCGTCTCGACGGGTCGATCTTGCGATTGGAGGTGGTGTAGGGAGTAATCGCGTCCATTGGGAAATCCGGTGTTGCGCCGACAGGTCGGACGCGACGCTATTCCCAGTTGCGGAGCGCCGGAATTCTCCAAAGCGGCGTTGCTGCTCCAATTGCGCCGTTTCCCCGGTGCCATGGTCCCGGGGCGGGCACCCTCAACCCAGCGCCTCGAGCGTCGGCATGAGGGAGGCCAGATAGGTCAGGCGCTGGATGATCGGATCATTGCCCTTGAGCAGCGCCTTGCGGTCGGCGAAGCCGACAAGGCCGCCGTTCCAGGCCCGGACGCAGGCGATGAAATTCCCCTTGTCGGCGTGCTTGTTCAGCTTCTTCCATGACCAGAACGCCGCCAGGATCGCCGGCTGGTGCTCAGGCAGGGTCGCGAGTTCGGGATCGTCGGCGAGCTTCAGCTTGCAGCGCTTGCCGACCTGCAGATATCCGTCGCGCCCGGTGATCTGCGGCCCGCCCCGGCCGATATAGGTCGAACCGTCGCTCGTCCCCGGCCTGTTGCCCATCCGGTTCCCGTAGATGTCGTCGAAGGCGCGCTTGCGCCATCCCGGCCCGGAACCGTATTTCGCCACCACATCGGCGGCCGAGGCGAAGCGGCTCGGCCAGACCTGCGCCATCCGCTTGGCCGAGTAATTGATGTTCTCCGTCAGTTTCTTGATGGTAAAGCCGCCGCATTCATGCTCGACATTCGCCAGCGCATAAGCAAGGCGCGTGCGGCTCTGCGTTATCCCCGCCTCATCCAGCGCGGATGCCTTGTCCCTGAAGGCCGCAATGATTTCATCCGGCGCCTTGGGAAATATATCGCGCCAGTCCTGTTCCGACAATTTAAGCGGCATTGCTTCGCTACCTCCCTCGACCTTGAAGTTTTCCATATTTTTGCGAGGAAATGTAGTTCTGTTATTTAATCTTTTCAATTGGCAAGTATTCGATGAAACGGAAAGTAGGCATGTCGATCGAACAACGCGAGCGCGCGTTCGGAATCAGGAGCTGCGGCAGATCAAATCAATCAGGAACATTACAAGCGGAAGTCTTGTCCGCTCAGCAGTCGCAGTCCATCTGGCGGAGCGGCGAGATGAAGCGGACGCCGACCCGCCTGCCCTGCCGCCAGACCACGGCGCAAAGGGCGCGCTGGCGCCGCGCGTGATTGACCAGGACGAAGCGCTGGGGAATGTCGCTGCGCGCCACCTCGATCATCGCCCCGGCGCTCGAGAGATTGCGCACCATGCAGGTCACCGCCTCGCGCATTCCGCCGGCGATGATCTCGCTCAGGTCGCGGGCGGAGAAGCGCTCCACGGCCCGCCGCTCGACACCGCGCGAATTGTGGCCGAGGCGCGATGCAGGCCGCGCGTCCTCGGCGTCCTGTTCACGGTCCGATTGCAATCCTGCCGCATTCCGCATGCCATGCTTCCCGAACGGGTTGACCCAATTTGATTTCGCCGCAGACGCGATCTGGCGCGGTCAATTGATGCTAGCGCGCGATCTGTTGAAAATTGGATAATTTTTTGACGTTGCGGCATGCATTTCAACGCCATGCGCCCGACAGAATAGTCTGCTCTAATGTTGTTTCCAACCCGCCTGCAAGCAACCATATAGTCATGCGCCGCAACCTTCCGGGCCTTCGATGACGCAGCCAGAACACCGTGACGCCGAACCGCCCGCCGCTCCGCAGGAGCCGATGCAGAAACCGGAGGCCGCCCCCGAGCGCCTTTCCGGCGTACTCGCCCGCCTCGCCGCGCGAACCGGCGAGACGATCAGCGTCGGCGACATCTCGCGCGCGCTGCGCGATCGCGGCTTCGGCGCGCTGATGATCCTGCTGGCCTCGCCCAATCTGCTGCCCATGCCGCCCGGGGTCTCGACCGTTTTCGGCCTGCCGCTGATCTATATCGCCATCCAGCTGGTGCTGGGCTACCGCAAGCCGCTGCTGCCCGGCCGGGTGCGACGCTACGAGTTTTCCAGCGGGACTTTCCGCAGGATTATTGCCCGCATTGAGCCTTGGGTCGTAAGATTCGAGCGGGTGGCGCGCCCGCGCCTGTGGCTGCTGCCGCAGCGCCTGGGCGAGCAGATCGTCGGCGTGGCTATCGCGCTGCTGGGCTTCATCCTGATCCTTCCGATCCCGCTCGGCAATTTCCTGCCGGGGGTGGCGGTGGTGATGATGTGCCTGGGCCTGGGCGAGCGCGACGGGTTGTGGACCGGCGCGGGTCTGGCGATGGGGGTATTATCGGTCGGCGTCGTCATCGGCGTCGTGGCGACTGCCGGAATCGCGGCCGTCTCCTTCTTCTGAACCGGATCGCGGACGGAGAATCGCGGACTGCGCAGCTTATTGGAGGCAAGCGATGCAGATCGGAATACTGGGCGCGGGGGCGATCGGCTGCCATGTCGGGGGCATGCTGGCTGCCGCCGGCAAGATGCCCGTGCTGGTGGGGCGGGCGTCCATGGTGGAGGCCCTGGCCGACGGCATCGAACTGACCAGCGTCGACAGGCCCGCCATCAAGGCTGGTCCCGGCTCATTCAGCCTTTCAACCGATCCTGCCGCGCTTGCCGGTTGCGATGCGGTCCTGGTCTGCGTCAAGAGCATGGACACGCGGCAAGCGGGCCATGAGCTGGCGCCTCACCTCAAGCCGGGCGCTACCATCGCCAGCCTGCAGAACGGGGTGGCCAATGCGACTGTCCTGAGGGAGGTCCTGGGCGCGGGACCCGGCTCGCCGCGCGTGCTTGCGGGCATGGTTGCCTTCAATGTCGCGCGCATCGGCGCGAACCGGTTTCATCGCGGCGCTGGCGCGGAAATCGTGCTGGAGGACGCGCCCGGCGCATTGGCGCTCACCGGCGAAATGCTCGAAGCGGGCCTTGCGACCGTCATCCGGCGCGACATCGAGGCGGTGATGTGGGGAAAACTGCTGCTCAACCTCAACAATGCCGCCAATGCGCTGTCCGGCCTGTCGCTCCGCGATCAGCTCGCGGACCGCAATTGGCGGCGCGTCATGGCGCTGTGCGTGCGCGAGGCGCTGGTTGCGATGCGCGCAGCCGGCATACGCCCGGCGCGGGTGGGGCCGGCGCATCCGAGGCTGATCGCCACGGTCCTGGAACTGCCCGACTGGCTGTTCTACCGCATCGTCGCGCGAATGCCGGCCATGGACGGCGAGGCCCGCACCTCCATGGCGCAGGATCTGGCTGCCGGCCGGCCGAGCGAGGTCGATTTCCTCAACGGCGCGATCGTCGATCTGGGCGTCAAGGCGGGCGTGCCCACCCCGGTCAACGCCGCGATGGTCAAGGCGGTGAAGGCGGCATTCGCCGCCGGCCGCCCGCCGGGCGTGAGCGGCGCGCAGATGCTCGAAATGCTGCGGCGCTGAGACGCCGCAGCATTCCCGTCGCCGGATAGCGCATCCGGGCGGCTACAGTTCGAGCTTGAGATGCGGCAGGCCGTTCGAGGTGTGCTCCGCCGTCACGCCATTGCGGTCGATGGTCGCCGTGATGCGGCGGCGAAAGGCCGAGAAGCTGTCGAAGGTGACCACGTCCACCGGCTCGTCGAGCTGGATCGTCACGCGCCAGCGATTGCCCGAAAGCATCGTCTGCACGCCGATCACCTCGCCGATCATCGGCTGCGCCAGATAGCGCCCGGTCACCACGTCGCCAATGGCGACCGGCGGTCCGGGAGGGGCGTTTCCGGCGGCGGCATGCGCCGTGTTCCAGTCGCGATAGCCCTGCGCCTGAGCCACCAGTTCCAGCGCCTGGGAATGGCTCACCGCATTGCCTGTCTGCGAAAGGCTGCCGCGCAATCTTCGCGCCTGCGCCTTCATGTCGTCGATCGAGGGTCTCATGGTCCACCTGTTCGTTTCGCCGCGCCGGGGGTCCGGCGGGTCGTCAGGCGTGCGATGAAGAGCGAAACCGCTCCGGCCGTTGCCCGCATTGCGGCCCCGCACGCTTTTTGAAACGGCAGGTCGCTGCATTGTAAGGGAAGCTTCACCACTGGCTTGCGCCATGCGGGCGGCAGGGGCTTCCACCCTTGATCGCGCTCAGATAGGAGCGGGCGATCGCAAAGTCAAGAATGGCCCCCTCCCGGACCGCATGCCCCCGGACACCGCGGAAAAGCGCAGCTCCGCCGATTGCGCTACAAAGCGCGAGCGGTTGGCGCTAGAATGATTGCAATGCAATCACTCCGCGGAACCAGGGCATGGCAAGCATCACCATTCGCAATCTCGACGAGGCGGCAAAGCGCGCATTGCGCGAGCGCGCGGCGCGCAACGGCCGCTCGATGGAAGAGGAGGCGCGCCTGCTGCTGGCCGCCGATGCGGGCCTGGCGCCCGGTCCCGACGCCGACACCGGCACCGGGCAGCGGAACGCAGCCGTGCGCGGCGATTCCGGGCCGGACGGACTTGCCGGATTTGCGGGCGCCGGCAAGACGGTGCTGCTGATCCTGTGCGGCGGCGTCGCGGCATACAAGTCGCTCGACCTCATCCGCCGCCTGCGCGAGCGCGGCGTCACGGTGCGCTGCGTGATGACGGCCGCCGCGCGGCAGTTCGTCACCGAGATGGCTGTGGGGGCGATCTGCGGCGGGACCGTGTTCCACGATCTGTGGGACCGGCAGGCCGAGCACGACATCGGCCATATCCGCCTGGCGCGCGAGGCCGATCTCATCGTCATCGCGCCGGCGACCGCCGATTTCCTGGCGAAGATGGCGAACGGGCTCGCCGACGATCTGGCGAGCGCGGTGCTGCTGGCGGCGCGGCGGCCGGTGCTCGCCGCCCCCGCCATGAACCCGGCCATGTGGGCCAATCCGGCGACGCAGCGCAATGTCCGGCGCCTTGCCGATGACGGCGTGCATTTCGTCGGGCCGGAACGCGGCGAGATGGCCGAATCCGGCGAGGCCGGCCTTGGCCGCATGGCCGAGCCGATGGCGATCGTCGCGCGCGTCGGCGCGCTGCTCGACACCCGCCCCAGGCCCCTTTCCGGTCGAAAGGCGCTCGTCACCTCGGGACCGACCCATGAGCCGATCGACCCGGTGCGCTACATCGCCAACCGCTCGTCGGGGCGGCAGGGCCACGCGATCGCCGCGGCATTGGCGGAACTGGGGGCGGAGGTGACGCTGGTCAGCGGCCCGGTCGGCATTGCCGATCCGTCGGGCGTGACCGCTGTCCATGTCGAGACGGCGCGCCAGATGCAGGCGGCGGCGGAGGCGGCCCTGCCGGTCGATCTGGCGGTGATGGTGGCGGCGGTCGCCGACTGGCGCACGGCGGATTCGGCGGAATGCAAGATCAAGAAACAGCCCGGCGGCGAGCCGCCCATGCTCCGCATGACCGAGAATCCCGACATCCTGCATGGAATCGGCCATCATCCGGCCCGCCCGGCGCTGGTGGTCGGCTTTGCCGCCGAGACGAATGACGTGATCGACAACGCCAAGGCCAAGCTGGCGCGCAAGGGCGCCGACTGGATCGTCGCCAACGACGTCTCCGCCGAGGGCGGAGCGATGGGCGGCGTGCGCAACACCGTGCATCTCGTCAGCACGGAGGGCGTCGAGGACTGGCCGGACCTGCCCAAGGATGAGGTTGCGCGAAGGCTGGCGCGGCGCGTCGCCGAGTGGTTCGCCAGGCGCGAAAAGGCATAGCGGGCGCGCGAGCGCAGGCGGCGGGGCGTGCCGGCCGGTGTAATTGTGCCAATCCGGGTCGAATCCGGCTGAGGTTCAGTTCGCGTTAACGCAGATGCCTT
>JAUIBM010000097.1 GCA_030428345.1 Alphaproteobacteria bacterium
AAGCCCGTCCGTCCCGGCCAGCACGAGCGTCCCTGCCTCAACCGGAACGGAAATGACGACGATGGCGTTGCTGGTGGTGACGCCGGCAAGCTCGTCCAGCACGATCGCATTGCCATTGGCGGACGAAAATACGATTGCCGCATCTTCCGTGCCGGTCTGCGCGGTCGGGATCGAAACGCCGGGCATTGGCTCGCTGATGTTTGTCACCGCTACGGCGATGTCCTGCGTATCGCTTGAAATGCCGTCCGACACCTCGACGCGAACGTCATAGGTGTTGTCGCCGCCGGCATCCGCCGGAGCTTCGAAATCCGGCGCGGCGACGAACGACAGCGCACCTGTCCCGCCATCGATGGTGAAGAGCCCGGCATCGGCGCCGCCGACAATCGAATAGGTCAATGTGTCGCCGACGTCAGAATCCGTCGCGGACACTGTCGTGACCGCCGTCGAGCCCTCGGCTACCGAGACGCTCGCGGCGGCGCCTCCCCCATCGGAAGTGATCACGGGCGGGCTGTTGGTCTCCTGCTTCAGCGAAAGCGCGACGGCGGCCCATTCCCCGGCTCCCGCTCCCTGCGTCGTCCACGACATGGTCGTGGAAGGCGCCCCGGCTTCTGTGCTGCTACCTCCCCATGAATCGCCCGATCCGGCGCCCGTCTTTGTTGTCCACAGCACATCCTGTCCGCCACCGACGAGTTCCGTATCGACATCGCGGTCCGCAACGGCGTCGACAACGAGTTCTCCGTCAGCCGACGATACGACGAATGAAGGATCGCCCTTGCCCGTCGCCTGCGTCACCGAGCCAAACGGCGTCGCCTGGTCCACATTCGCGAAATCGGTCGCTCCGGACGTGAAGTTCGCATTGCCCGACATTGTCACCACAACATCGTCGGTGCCGGTGGCCGGGGCGAGAAGCGACCACATTTCGATACGGACCTTTCCCGTATCGTCGACTTCGGATGCGACCAGGCTTAGCGGGGTTCCTGCGTAGGTGACCGAAGAAACCGCCACGTCGGTCCTGACCGCGACGCTGACAAGCAGGATGCGATTTCCATCGTCCCCGACGGTATGGGAATAGGTAAGCGTGTCGACGTCGATCGCTTCGGCGGAGCTGCTGTTCACCGCCTGGATGGCATCCAGCGTGTGGTGCCAATTGCTCACTTCGCTCTCGACGATGGCAAGCTGCGCCTCGATCTTGCCGACCTCGACCTCAAGGTCCCAGTCGCCACCAAGATCGGAGTGCCCGGTCAGGTCGTCGCTCGCCGCCACATCGGCGCCGGTGATTTCGGCAAGCGCGGAAACGGCCGCGAGACCCTCCTGGCCGGCGGCGAAATCGCAACCATAGATGAGGATATCCGCGTCGGCGGAAAGCGAGGCGCCGATTTCTCCCAATCGGCCGGCATGAACGCCGTCGATCGTGTCGGCGTTCAGCACCCCGCTCCCCAGCGTCAACTGACCCGAACCGCCATGCGCCAGGATGTGGATCGCCTCGACTTCGCTGCGCGAGGCGAGCGCCTCGGCGATCTGCTCCACACCGTCCCTGTCGGGGTCGAGAAACACGATGTCGGCGGAAGGATCGATGCCGGCCAGAAGATCGCCGACATCCTCGACGCGTGAATCGATGAAGACGATCTGCGAGGGTCCCGCCACGTCCGCCGCATCGGACAGCGGCTCCGACACCGGCTCAGCGGGATGAAGCGTGTCGGCCAGATGGTTGTCGGTTACGCCCGGCTGGGCGCCAATGCCATCGTGGAGTTCGGAAGGCGCGTCGCTCAGGACATCGACGATCGCAGCGCCGAAGGCCGCATCGAAAGCGATCCGCGGCTCAAGTTCGCGAAATTCCAGGACCGCCGGACGGGAGAATCGCATCGGGCGGGAATCCTGCCTTGCCGGTGCCATTTTCCGCCCTGCTACCCGCATTGCCCTTCCAACGATCCGAGCCTTGGGGTCCGTCCGGCAATGATCGCCACTTGATCTCGCCCGAGCATACCGGGTGCATGGTTAACAAAGAGAATATCGGGAATTCGATTGCTCGTTGCATGCGCGAGAAACCGTCAATTCATGAACATATTGCAGCAAAAAGCCTGACACGGCCTTCGAGCGCCAATCCGCTGTGTCACCCATGGACGAATACAAGCTTCGGGCGTCGTGAGCGCCTCCAGCTTAACTGGCTATTAAGCACGTGCGGATAAATTGCGTTAACAAACAGGGTTAACGATTTCTCATGCGCCAGCGTCGCGTATCAGCCAGGACTTCCTCCACAGGTTGCAACGGATTCGTCCGGCTCGGCCGAATGGCGGCGCTGTTTCTGTTCGCCGGCGGCCTGTCGGCCTGCGGCGTCCACCCCCAACCGCTGACGCAGGAAGAGTTCGCGCTGCGCGCCGCCGCCAGCATCCAGGGACTTACCCTCGGCCAGGAACCCGTTTCGAGAACCATCAGCCTCGGCGAGGCTGTGGCGCGTGCGCTGAAATACAATCTGGCTTTGCGCGTCAAGCGGGACCAGATCGCGGTTTCGAACGCCAAACTCGACATTCGCAGCTCCGCGATGCTTCCCGAAGTCGTCTTCAATTCGGGCTATGTCAGCCGCGACAATTACCAGGCGTCGACGAGCCTGAACCTGATCACCAATCAACGCGACACCGACCCCTCGACGTCTCAGGATCGCAGCCAGTACACGAAGGACATCTCCATCGGCTGGGACATTCTCGATTTCGGATTGTCCTATGTTCGCGCGCAACAGGCGGCCGACGACGTGCTGATCGCCCGCGAAATGTGGCGCACCACGCTGCACAAGCTGGTGGAGGAAGTGCGAATTCAGTATTGGCGGGCCTCCACCTATCAGCGCGTTGTCGGCCGCCTGAAGGCGCTCGACAAACGCACCGGCGCCGCCCTCGCCAACAGCCGCAAGCTTTCGATGAGCAGCGAGGTGAATCGCCTCGAAGTGCTCAATTCCGAACGCGAGCTGGTGCGCGTCAAGCAGGCCATCAAGGATCTGGAACAGGACCTGATCGACGCCAAATCCGAACTGGCCACCCTGATGAATTTGAAGCCGGGAACGCCCTTCACGCTCGACACCAGCCGCCCCGATCACAGGCGCTTCAGGATCGATCTGCCGCTCGACGACGTGCTGGAACTTGCGGTCGCCAACCGGCCGGAGATGCGCCAGAACTTCTACGAGCAGCGCGTCAACATGAAGGAAGCACAGGCAAACCTGCTGGAACTGTTCCCTGGCATCCGCCTCTATTCCAGCGAAAACCGCAGCAGCAATTCGTTTCTCCTGAACGCCAATTGGGTTTCTGTCGGCGCGGCGATGAGCTGGAACCTGATCAACGCGTTCCAGTATCCGGCAAAGCAGAAGGCCCAGAAGGCAAAGCAGGAGATGATCCGCCGCCAGGCGCTCGCCACCTGCATGACGATCGTCTCGCAGGTCTATATGGGCCTCAATCGCTACGACTATTTCCAGGACCGGCTCGAAATGTCCGAGCGGTTCCTTTCCGTGCAGAAGCGCCTGACCCAGCAGATGCGGTTGGAGGCGCGCGCCGACCGGGTGAGCGAACAGGAGCTGATTCTCGAGGAAATGAACGAACTCATCGCCGAGGCGAAATTCGACATGGCCTATGCCGATCTGGAAAAAGCGCATGGTGGCCTGATCGCCAGCATCGGCCTCGACCCAACCCCCCTGCTCGACCCCGCAGCGCCCGTCGCCGTGCTATCCGACGCCCTTGAGGAAGGATGGAAGAACGCACTGGAACTGCGCCGGGACTACCGCTCGCAACATGCCATGGCCGCAAAGTGAGGAACAAGGCACCATGTCCACATTAGCGCACACATCAAATCGGGCGGCGATCTGCTTGCTGGCGCTGCTGATCCTTCCGGCCGGCGCTCGCGCCAGCGGGACAGGGGCGGAGCTTCCGATCCGCGGCGTCGTGCGCTCGCTTCACGGCGCAACCTTGTCGACCGACCTTCGCGCCCAGGTGATCGCGGTCAATTTTCGCGAGGGGGAGAGCTTTTCCAGGGGCGATATCCTGATCGAATTCGACTGCCGCGCCCAGAAGGCGAAGCTTTCCGCCGCCAGGGCCCTGCGGAAGGAGAAGGCGGTCAACTTGAAGAGCGCCCGATATCTGAAGGGCCTGAAGGCCGGCAGCACGCAGGATGTAGATATTGCCGAGGCTCAGGTCGAACAGGCCGACGCGGAAATCGACGCCATTGCCGCCGTTCTCGACCATTGCCGGATCGCCGCCCCCTATGACGGCTTTGTCAACGAGACACATGTCAGGCCGAATGAAATGCCGGCGGAAGGCGCGCCGGTGCTGTCGATCGTCGATCCGCGCAGCGCCGAGATCGAACTGATCGTCTCGTCCAACCGGATCGGCGAGATGACGCCCGGCCGCGAATTCAGCTTCCGCGTCGACGAAACCGGACAATCGCTGCGCGCCGTTCTTCGCAGAGCCGCTCCTGTCGTCGATCCGGCCAGCCAGACGATCAAGATCTATGGCGAGTTCCTGAAATCCGAACCCCTTGTTCTGCCTGGAATGAGCGGCAGCGCCTCGTTCGGCGGCAATTGGGCGCTGCGATGAACGCCCCGGTCCAGATCGACGCGGCTGCGCACCAGCCGAAAGCGCGGGGTCCGGCAGCCGCGCTGAAACGGGCGATCGCCGAAACGCAAAGCAAGGACGAGCTTTTCCTGCTGATGGCCAACCGGACGCGAGCGGTCGCGGGCGGGCAGCAGGTCTTCGTCTTCATGGGCGCCCCCTCCCCCCGGATCGTCGCCGTCTCGGGCATGCCAAACATCAATCGTCAATCGCCGCTGGTCCAGGACTTCGAGCGACTGATCGCATTGCTGTTCAATTCGGGTGAACTGGCGCAGGTGCGCAAATTCGGGCTTGGCGCGGCTTCTGCCAATGTCGCCCCCAACCTGCAGACCTACCCCTTTGCAAATCTGCTCTGGACACCGCTGCTCGGGGGCAATGGCAAGCCGGTCGGAGGCGTGCTTCACGCAGCGCTCGAACGCTGGTCGGGTCCGCGTGCCGAATTTCTGGCCTCCGCCGCCATCGCATGCGGCGAGAAGTTGGCGGAGTTTTCCCCGCCGCCGGAAAGCTGGCTGCAAAGGCTGAAAGCCACCTGGCGGGGAAACAGGAAGAAGGCCGTGGCGCTCGCGGCGCTGCTGGCGGTGCTCTGCCTGTGCATGCCGACGAGCATGTCGGTCAGCGCCCCGTTCAAGGTCGTCAGCCAGAACCATCTCATCGTATCGGCGCCGGTCGAGGGGGTGATCGAGGCCATACTGGTGCGGCCCGGCGAAACGGTGAAGCAAGGCCAGACACTCGCCAGATTCACCGACGCCGCCCGTCGCAACGAGGTGGCCATCGCCCAGCGCGAGGTCGATCTGAGCCAGGCTGTCTTCCGGCGCGCCAGCCAGCTCTCCTTCGAGGACAATGAGGGCCGCCGGCAACTGGCGACCTCGCTCGCCGACGTGGCGATCAAGCAGGCGCGGCTGCAGCTTGCGCATGAGCAGTCATCCCGCGCCACCGTCAAGGCGGAGAAGGCCGGCATCGCCATATTCAGCGACGAGAAGGCGTTGATGGGACGTCCATTCTCCATCGGGGAGCGGATCATGGATATTGCCGATCCCCGGAGCATTGAATTCGAGATCGCCCTCGACATCGGCGACTCGATCGCCCTGGAGAAGGGTGCGCGAACCCGGCTGTTTCCCGATTCATCGCCGCTGATATCCCAGGCGGCTAGGTTGACCCAGCTCAGCTATGAGGCCGAGCCGGACGCATATGGCCGGCTTTCCTACCGGCTTGTCGCCATGCCCGAGGACGGCGGCAAACCGACGCTGAAGCTGGGCACGGGCGGAACCGCCAAGATCTATGGCCGAACGGTTCCGATGGCGTTCTACCTGTTCCGCCGGCCTGTCACGGCAATGCGGCAATGGCTGGGGGTCTGATGCTGCCGGCCGCGGCGCAACTTCCGGCGCTGCGCGGCGATCTGCAATATCTCGAACACCGCACACACGACGGCAAGCCGCTCTGGCGCATTCACGACCCGGTCCAGCATCGCTTCTTCACGATAAGCGAAGATACACGGCGCATTCTCTCGATCTGGAGGGCCGGAACCAGCCTTGAAGAACTCGCCAGGACCGCGCTGGCGCGTTTCGGCCTCGAACTCTCCACCGCCAATCTGGCGCAGATGGTGGAGTTCCTAGACGCCTCCAACCTGTTCGTGCGCTCGCACGAGACCGGATGGCGGGAACTGGGGCGGCGACAGGAGGCGATGCGGGAGAAACGACGCCTCCGGTGGCTGACCGGCTACCTCTTCTTCAAGATACCGCTTTTCAATCCTGAAGGCCTGTTGGCGGCGGTCCGGCCTTGGACGGACCGGTTCTTTACCCGCGCCTTCAACCTCGCCATCGCGGCGATCCTGCTGGCCGGCCTCTATCTCTCACTGCACGATATGCTGGCGCAGGTTGCAGCCGCCATGGAGCGGTTCTCCCTGCACGGCTTCCTGCTGGTTGTCGTCGCGCTCGTCATCCTGAAGACCGCGCATGAATTCGGTCATGCCGTGGCCGCCTTCCGGTTTGGCTGCCGCGTTCCGACACTCGGCGTCGCCTTCATGATGCTGGTTCCGCTGCTCTATTGCGACGTCAGCGACGCCTGGAAATTGCAGTCGCGCCGCCAGCGCCTCCTGATCAGCGCGGCGGGACTGATCGCAGAACTGTACCTGGCGGTGATCGCGACATTCGTCTGGGCCTTCCTGCCCGACGGCTTTGCGCGGGATATTGCATTCCACGTCGCGACGGTCGGCTGGATCAGCAGCCTCGCCATCAATCTCAATCCCTTCGCCAAGTTCGACGGTTACTACCTCCTGTCGGATATTGTCAGCATCGAGAACCTGCAATCGCGCGCTTTCGCGCAGGCCCGCTGGAAACTGCGGCAATGGCTTCTGCTTCCGGACCTCAAGGCTCCGGAACATTTTCCCACCCGCACACAAACAGCGCTCATTCTCTTCGCGGTGATGACCTGGCTGCACCGGCTGGCGGTCTTCACCGGCATTGCCGTATTCCTCTATTTCTCCACCGCGAAGATTATCGGCGTCGTCCTGCTGGGCCTCACCCTGTTCCAATTGCTGGCATTGCCCCTCTGGCGCGAGGTAAAGGCATCGAGGGAACTGGCCAAGGCCATGCGCGGGCATGCGCGTCCGAAGCGGACCCTGATTCTTGTTGGAGCCACTTTGGCGGCCATGTTCATCCCCTTTGCCGGGAGCGTCGATGCGCCTGCCGTACTGGGCGCGAGCGATCTGCAGAAGCTGTTCCCGCCGCGCGACGCCCGGGTCGCCGAAATCGCCATCCCGCAATCCGGCCGGGTCAGGGCGGGTGATCTTCTGGTTCGCTTCGAGGTGCCCGAACTGGATGGGGAGGTGCGGGAGGTCGAAATCGAACTTGAGGCGGCGCGCGGCCGCCTGGCGCGCGCCATGTCCAACCTGTCGGATCGCTCGCAACTGGAGGTGCTGCGCAACGATGTGCTTGCCCTCGACCGCCGCCGGAGCCAGTTGGAGAAGGACCGCCGGGAACTTGCCCTGGTGAGCCGTATCGACGGCGAGGTGGTGCAGACATCGCGCGAACTCAGACAGGGAAGCTGGATCGCGCGCGACCGTTGGGTCGCGATCGTGCGTTCCGGCGAAGGGGCCCTGGTTCGCGGCTATGTCCGCGAAGGGGATCTGGACAGGGTCCGGACGGGCGACACCGGACGGTTCGTTCCCGAAGACCCCTCACAGCCCTCGCTCGCCGTCATCGTCGACAGGATTTCGCCCGACGCGGCGCGGCGCGTCGAATTGCAGGAACTGGCCTCGCGATATGGTGGACCGATCGAGGCGGGGGCGCAGGCCGGCGGCGTGCTGGCGCCTGCCGGAGCGATCTTCCCCGTCGAATTCCGCCCGGCGGCCGGAATGCCGGCGCCGGACCGGACGATCCGGGGAACGGTTGTCATCGACGGCAGGCGGCGCAGTTTCGCGGCCATGGTCTGGCGACGCGTGACGCGGGTCTTCGTCAAGGAAGCGTCTTTCTGAGGCTGCCTGTCGCCGGACAGTTCCGCAGGCAAGCTCAGATTGCGCCGGCATCCCGCAATTTGCCGAGCGCGGCGGCGTCGATGCCCAGTTGCGACAGCACTTCTTCGGTGTCTCCACCCAGAACCGGCGGCGGGGTCTGCGGCCCGACGCTCTCGCCATTCGCCCGAAAGCTCATCGACGGCACGTGAATCGCGTGGTCATGGCCCTCAACATGGACTTCGCTGAGCAGGCCGCGCGCGGCGATCTGCGGCTCGGCAAGGGTCTGGTCCAGGGTTCGCACCTTTGCCGCCGGCACCTGCGCCACCGCAAGAATCGTCTCCCATTCGTCCGCGCGGCGGGTGAGGAAGGTCTGGTTCAGCGTCTCGCGCAGTGAAGCGCCGTTGCGCGCCCGGTCCGCCGCGTTCCGCCAGCGCGGATCGGACAGGATGTCCTCGCGATCGATCGCCCGGCACAGTTTG
>JAUIBM010000098.1 GCA_030428345.1 Alphaproteobacteria bacterium
GACCTATACGATGAGCCAGGCCGGCATGATCGAGCTTGCCGGGCAGCTGCGCTCCAGCATCGTCATCCCGATGCATTTCTTCTCGATCGGCTCGCTGCAGCGCTTCGTCGCGGGCATGCAGGACAGGTTCGACACGGACATTCCGGGCGGCAATACGATCACCGTGTCGGTGCGAACGCTGCCCGCCCGACCGACGGTGACGGTGCTTTCACCCTATTGATCGCCTGCTGCAGCTGGGCGCCTGCCGGAATTGAAGTGTGGCGGGATTGAAAACCTACCAGAAGAAATGCCGCTTCTGCCCGGTCGCCTGCTCGTACCAGCGGGCGAGGGTCTCGCGGTCGGCGGCGCTGACCTCGGTGACATTGCCGGGCGGCATGGCGTTGGAGCGGGCCGCCTGGGCGTAGATCATCGGCGCGTGCAGGGCGATTTCGGCGTCGGTCTCCAGCTTCACGTCCCTGGGCGCATGCGGAATGCCCTCCCAGACCGGCTCGGCGGCATGGCACATGGAGCAGCGGCCGGTGACGATGTCGCGCACGGCGTCGAAATCGGCGCTGGCGACGAGCTTTTCGACCGAGGCCGGGATCGCGGCGCTGGGCTCGCCCCGCTCGGGCGGGCCGGCCTGCGACAGCCACATCGCGACCAGGAAGAGCACCGCCGTCGCCGCCCAGGTCCACCACGGCTTGTCCTTGCCGGCATGCAGCGAATTGAAGAAATGGCGGATGCTGACGCCCATCACCAGCACCAGCGCCACGATGATCCAGTTGTAGCGCGTGGCGAAGACCAGCGGATAATGGTTGGACAGCATCATGAACAGCACGGGCAGCGTCAGGTAGTTGTTGTGCATCGAGCGCTGCTTGGCCTGCGCGCCCAGCGCCGGATCGGGCGATTCCCCCGCCAGGAGCGAGGCGACCGTCTTCTTCTGGTTCGGAATGATGACCATGATCACATTGGCCGACATGATCGTGGCGATCAGCGCGCCGGTATGGATCAGCGCGCCGCGCCCGGAAAACACCTGTGTATAGCCCCAGGCGATCGCCACCACGAAGACGAACAGCACCGCATAGAGCAGCAGGTCGTTGCGCCCCAGCGGCGAGCGGCACAGCAGGTCATAGACGATCCAGCCGGCGGCAAGGCCGGCAATGCCGATCGAGATCGCTTGCCAGGGGGCGAGGTCCGCCACCTCGCGGTTGATCAGGAACAGTTCCGAGGAGCCGTAATACAGGACGCAGATCAGGAAGAAGCCCGAGACCCAGGTGGCGTAGCTCTCCCATTTGAACCAGGTCAGTTCGTCCGGCATGGAGGCCGGCGCGACCGTGTATTTCAGCATGTGGTAGAAGCCGCCGCCATGCACCTGCCAGGTGTCGCCGTACACGCCGGCCGGCAGGCCCTCGCGCTTCTTCAGGCTGAGATCGAGCGCGACGAAATAGAAGGAGGAGCCGATCCAGGCGATGCCGGTGATCACATGCACCCAGCGCACGGCGAAATTGAGCCATTCCCAGAGAAGGTCGAACATGGGTCAGCTCCCGCGATAGGTGGAATAGCCATAGGGCGAGATCAGCAGCGGCACGTGGTAATGCGCCGCGGGATCGGAAATGCCGAAACGGATCGGGATGATGTCCAGGAACAGCGGATCGGTGAGCGAGGCGCCGCTGGCTTTCAGATAGTCGCCGGCATGAAAACGCAATTCATAGGTGCCCGCCAGCAAGTCCTCATCGGCCAGCAGGGGCGCGTCGCAGCGCCCGTCATCATTGGTGGCGACGCTCTTGAGCACCGCGATCGCGCCCGCCTGGTGGCGCAACAATTCTATCTTCATGCCCGCCGCCGGCTTTCCCAGCGCCGTGTCCAGCACATGCGTAGTCAGTCGTCCCATGGCTTCCCGCCCCTTTCCGGCCCCCGAGCCGTCCGCCCTTGCCCGCCTCCTCCGGGAAAGGGGATGCCGCAGTTGCGAATGGGACCTGACAAGGCGTCAAATCCCGTATATTCACCTTGAATATCTTCACGCTTTTCAACCGTTTGGCAATCGCCGCAGCGGGAAATCGACCATGACGCAGCAATCCTCCCCCCGCTATTACCCCCGCAACATGCTGGGATATGGCGAGCACCCGCCCCATCCCGACTGGCCGGGCGGGGCGAGCATCGCCGTCCAGTTCGTCGTCAATTACGAGGAAGGCGGCGAGAACAACATCCTGCATGGCGACAAGGCGTCCGAGGCCTTCCTGTCCGAGATCACCGGCGCCGCCCCCTGGGATGGCATGCGCCACTGGAACATGGAATCGATCTACGAATACGGCTCGCGCGCCGGCTTCTGGCGCATCCGCCGCCTGCTGGATTCGACCGGCGTCAAGCCGACCGTCTATGGCGTCGCCACGGCCATGATGCGCTCGCCCGAGCAGGTTGCGGCCATGGCCGAATCGGGCTGGGAGATCGCCAGCCACGGCCTGAAATGGATCGACTACCGCAACCAAACGCGCGAGGCGGAAGCCGCCGACATGGCCGAGGCCATCCGCATTCACGCCGAGGCGACGGGCGCGCGCCCCACCGGCTGGTATACCGGGCGCTGCTCCGTCAACACGGTCGACCTCGCCGCGCGCGAAGGCGGCTTCGCCTGGTGCTCGGACACCTATGCCGCCGATTTGCCCTACTGGTATGACGAGCATATCGACGGCACGGCCGGCGAGAAGCCGCTGCTGATCCTGCCCTATACGCTTGACGCCAACGACATGCGCTTCGCCATCCAGGCCGGCTACGACCATGGCGAGCCCTTCTACCGCTATCTGTGCGACGCCTTCGACGCCCTGCGCGAGGAGGGCCGCAACGGAGCGCCGAAAATGATGAATATCGGCCTGCATTGCCGGCTGATCGGCCGGCCCGGCCGCATCGGCGCGCTGGCGCGCTTCATCGAGCATGTGCAGCGCCACAGCGACGCGTGGATCGCGACGCGGGGCGAGATCGCGGCGCATTGGCGCAAGAAGCATCCGTGGAAGGCGCGCGAGAAGCCGAGCCGTCTGCCTCGCGCCGAATTCGTCGCCCGGTTCGGTTCGGTGTTCGAGCATTCCCCCTGGATCGCCGAACGGGCCTGGGACAGGGGCCTTGCACCGGCCAATGACAGCGCCGCCGGCCTGCATGGCGCATTGGCGCAGGTGTTCCGCGGTGCAAGCGAGAAAGAGCGCCTCGCGGTGCTGACGGCCCATCCCGACCTTGCCGGCAAGCTGGCGCAGGCGAAGCGGCTGACGGCCGAATCGAGCGCCGAACAGGCCTCCGCCGGGCTCGACTCGCTGACGGACGGCGAGCGCGCCCAGTTCACCGAGCTCAATTCGGCCTATGTCGCCAGGTTCGGCTTCCCGTTCATCATCGCGGTCCGGGGGCTTTCCAGGGCCGACATCCAGGCCGCGTTCCGCTCGCGGCTCGGCAATGAGCGCGAACAGGAATTCGCCACCGCCTGCGGCCAGGTCGAGCGCATCGCCCTGCTGCGATTGAAGGACATGCTGGCATGAACACGCCGACCTACGCCACGCCCGCCGGCGGACTGCCCGGGCAGCACGAATTGCTGACCGGAAGGGCGGTCTTCACCGAGGCCTACGCCTTCATCCCGCGCGGCGTCATGCGCGACATCGTGACGAGCTACCTGCCGCATTGGGAAAAGACCCGCGCCTGGATCATCGCGCGCCCGCTCTCCGGCTTCTCGGAGACCTTCTCGCAATACATCGTCGAGGTGGAGCCGGGCGGCGGCTCGACCCGGCCCGAACCAGACCCGCAGGCCGAAGGGGTGATCTTCGTCGTCGACGGCGAGGCCTCGATCGAGATCGACGGCGTCGTGCGCCCGATGCGCCCGGGAGGCTATGCCTATCTGCCGCCGTCCTGCGGCTGGAAATTGCACAATGCCAGCGGGGCGGCGACGACCTTCCACTGGATCCGCAAGGCCTATGAGGCGGTGGACGGGCTCGAGCCGCCCGAGGCCTTCGTCACCAATGAGCGCGACACCGCGCGCTTCGCCATGGCCGGCTCGGAGGGGCGCTGGTCGACCACGCGCTTTGTCGATCCCTCGGACCTGCGCCACGACATGCATGTCAACATCGTCAATCTGGAGCCCGGCGCGGTCATTCCCTTTGCCGAGACCCATGTGATGGAGCACGGCCTGTATGTGTTGCAGGGCAAGGGCGTCTACCGGCTGAACCAGGACTGGGTCGAGGTGGAAGCCGGCGATTTCATGTGGCTGCGCGCCTTCTGCCCGCAGGCCTGCTATGCCGGGGGGCCCGGCCGCTTCCGCTATCTGCTCTACAAGGACGTCAACCGCCACGCCCGGCTGCGGCCGCGCTAGGCGCGGCCTTCCCCGCTCCTAGCGGAACATCAGCACCGGGGTCTTGCAGCGCCGCACCATCGCCGTGGTGGTGCTGCCGATGACCAGGTTGCGGATGCGCGAATGGCCATAGGCGCCCATGACCAGCAGGCCGACATCGCCGGCCTCGGCACGCTCGCCGATCACCTCGTCCGGGTCGCCGTTCTTCAGGATCGTGCGGGTCTCGAAGCCCGCCTTCTCCAGCAGCGCCGCCGGCGCCTCCAGGCGCGAGCGGTTTTCCGCGGTCTCCGCCCCGACCGACAGCAGCACCGCCTTCATGCCCTTCAGCAGCGGGCTCGCCGCAACATAGTCGACGGCGCGATTGGCGCTGCGCCCGCCGTCATAGGCGATCAGGAACCGGTCGAAAGGCGCGAAGGCGCGCGCGGCGACCAGCACCGGCCGGGTCGAACTGCGCACCACGCGCTCCAGATTGGAGCCCAGATGCAATTTGGCGAAATCGGCGGCCTCGCCGCGCTTGCCGATGACGACGAGTTCCGCCCCCGCTTCCAGATCGGCGAGCGTCTCCAGCAGATCGCCATTGCGGAGGCGCACCGAGACATCGCTGACGCCGGCCTCCAAGACCAGCGCCTTGGCGCTGTCGAGCAGGGCGCGGCCCTTCTGCTGGGCCATCCTGCCATATTGTTCGTCGAGATCGGCCATCTGCTTGAGCAGGGCCGGGCGCAGATCGGCGTCGAGCGTGCCGCTGAGGTCGAAGCTTCCGGCCAGCCTTCGCCCCAGTACGTGCACCAGTTCGACCGGCATGGACAACCGGCCGGCGGCCCATGCGGACAATCCCGCCACGCTGGCCGCATAGGCCGACGCGTCGACCAACGCCAAGATCCTGTTCAAGCGATCGTCCCCCCTCAGTGCCCGATCAGGCTGTCGAAAGCGCCGGGCTTGTCGTGGATGGCGAGCTTGTCGACAATCGTCGCGCTCGCCTGGTTGAGTCCCTCGATCTGCACCTGCGTCCCCTCGCGCCGGAACTTTAGCACCACCGCGTCGAGCGCGCCAACGCCGGTCAGGTCCCAGATATGCGAGCGGCCGACATCGATGGTGACGCGCTCCACCGCCTCGTTGAATTCGAAGGACTTGGCGAAGCGCTCGGCCGAGGCGAAGAAGATCTGCCCCTCCACCACATAGGTGCGGTGCAGGCCGTCCGGCGAAAGCGTCGAGGTCAGGCGCAGGATCTGCGCCACCTTGGAAGCGAAGAACAGGCCGGAGAGCAGCACGCCGATCAGCACCCCGATGGCCAGGTTGTGCGTCGCCACGACCGCGATCACCGTTGCGATCATCACTGTCGAGGAATGGCGCGGATGGTGGCGCAGATTGCCGATCGAGGCCCAGGAGAAGGTGCCGATCGACACCATGATCATGATCGCGACCAGCGCCGCCATCGGGATCAGGCTCACCCAGTCGCCGAGCACGACGATGAGGAACAGCAGGAAGACGCCCGCCGCGAAGCAGGAGAGCCGGCCGCGCCCGCCCGATTTCACATTGATCACCGACTGGCCGATCATGGCGCAGCCGGCCATGCCGCCGAAGAAGCCAGTCACCAGATTGGCCGCGCCCTGGCCCAGGCATTCGCGGTTCTTGTCGCTTTCGGTGTCGGTCAGCTCGTCGACGATGGAGGCCGTCATCAGCGATTCCAGCAGTCCGACCACCGCCACGGCCGCCGAATAGGGAAGCACGATCAGCAGCGTGTCGAGCGTCAGCGGCACGTCGGGCAGCAGGAACATCGGCAGGGTGGACGGTAGTTCGCCCATGTCGCCGACCGTGTGCAGATCCATGCCGAAGCCGATGGAAACGGCGCTGAGCACCAGGATGCAGACCAGCGGCGAGGGGATCGCGCGCGTCAGGCGCGGAAACAGATAGATGATGGCAAGGCCCGCCGCGACCATCACATAGGTCAGCCAGGGCACACCGATCAGCTCGGGCAATTGCGCCATGAAGATCAGGATCGCCAGTGCGTTGACGAAGCCGGTGATCACCGAGCGCGAGACGAAGCGCATGAGATTGCCGAGCCGCAGCGCGCCTGCCGCGATCTGGAAGACCCCCGCGAGCACGGTGGCCACGAGCAGGTATTGCAGGCCATGCTCCTTGACCAGGGTCACCATCAGCACGGCCGTCGCGGCTGTCGCGGCCGAGATCATGCCGGGTCGCCCGCCGGCGAATGCCGTCACCACCGCGATGGAGAAGGAGGCGTAGAGCCCGACCTTGGGATCGACGCCGGCAATGATCGAGAAGGCGATGGCCTCCGGAATCAGGGCCAGAGCAACCACGAGACCGGAAAGAAGGTCGCCGCGGACATTGCCGAACCATTGGTCGAAATAGGCGGAACGATAGCGCATGAAGATCCAAAAGAATGTCGATGCGGCTGCCCGGGCGGCCGCTGGCGCAACACTGGAAGGCGATTGCGAGGCTGATTGCCGGCCGCTGACAGGGCTTCGCCGGCTCGGAAGGCTTCCTTCTTAGCCATCCATTTGCTGCGCCGCAACATGAAATCGCCCCGCCGGCGCTCCGCCCGGAAGCGCGAATGGCTTGCGCGCCGCCGCCGGCCCGCGCTAGCTTCCGCCGAAATCGCCGGGGAGGAACGCGTGAGCTACAATCTTGTCATGGGCCTGTTCTGCATCGCGGTCGGCCTTGGAACGCTTGCCGCGCGGATATTCGGCTGGAAGGCGCTGCTGTCGAAGAAGGAGCCGATGGAGCGCTATTTCGGCCCGAGGGCCGGCAATGTCATCCATTTCATTTCCTATACGATCGTTCCGCTGGTCATCGCCGCGATCTTCCTCAACCGGGAAATCGACGTCCCGTGACGGCCGGCGCGCCGGGTATGCGAGATGCGGACGCCGCGTCGTTCGACCTCGCCGCCTATTTCAGGCGCGTCGGGCTCGACGGATGCCCGGCGACGCTGGCGGGCCTCGCCTCCCTCCAGCAGGCCCAGATGCGCGCCATCGTCTTCGAGAACATCGATCCCCTGCTCGGCCGCACGCCCGATCTCTCGCCCCGAGCGATCTGGGCGAAGCTCGTGCTGGCGGGGCGGGGCGGCTATTGCTTCGAGCTCAACACGCTGCTGGAACAGGCGCTGGTCGCCACGGGTTTTTCGGTCCGCCGGGCCATGGCGCGGGTGCGCATGGGCGCGCCAATTGGCGGGCCGCGCAGCCATATGGCCCTTCTGGTCACGCTGGATGGCGCGGAATGGCTTGTCGACGCCGGCTTTGGCGGTCCCGCCCCGGTTGGCCCGGTGGCGGTCGAAGGTGGCAGGGAGCAGGCCATTGGCGGCGCGACCTTCCGGATCGTCGAGAACAAGGACGCGGCCGAAGGGGTGCTCGAGCGCAGGCAGGCGCAGGGCTGGTGGCCGGTCTATGCGTTCGACCGCCTTCCCGTCCAGCAGGCCGATATCGAGGCGGCGAATTTCGTCTCGGCCAATTGGGCCCGCTCGCCCCTTTCGGCCAGTTTGATGATGAACCTGCCGCGCGCGGACGGCCGCATCAGCCTGCTCGACACCGCGCTGACGATCGAGCGCGGCGGCGGCGTCGAGAAATCCGTGCTCGGCTCGCGAGCGGAAATGGCCAGGGTCCTGGCCGGGGAATTCCGGCTCGACCTGCCCGACGAAACGCTCGACGCCCTCTGGGAGCGGATTGCCCGACCTTGAGAGCCGGCGAATTGACGTTGATGCCGGCGCGGGAACGCAAGCAATTTTTCAGCAGCGCTTTCCAAAGATTTACTATGTTGCAATACTGATCAAGGCTGCGCGTGAAGACCATTGCGCCGGGACCAACGGATACGAAGAACTACGGGATGTTTTCCAGATATCGGTTGATCGCCAGATTTCCCGCGGCAGGTATTCTGTTCCGATCCTGGCTGGTTTCCAATGCCTATGAGACGGCGGCCTTCGTGATGCGCCACAAGCGCCTCCCGAGATTTGGCAAGACCGGCTACCTCAATGACTGGATGCACCGGTTGAGGGCGGAGGAATCCGACTATGTCCTGCGGTCCTTCACGGCCGACAAGGAACTGGTCAAGCTCTATGTGCGCGGGGTGACGGGCGAGGATCTGTGCGTGCCCACCCTGGATGTCATCCGCGACATTTCGCGGATCGACGATTATCGGTTCCCGGCCGACGCCGTGGTCAAGCCGACGCATATGTCGGGTCCGGTCGTCTTCG
>JAUIBM010000099.1 GCA_030428345.1 Alphaproteobacteria bacterium
TAGACCTCGCCGCCATCCAGCACGCCCGGATTTTCGGGCGAGCCGGCGCTGGGAGCGACGATCCAGTGCTCGCTCCGCGACAAGACATCCGCCGCGCTCGCCTTCCAGTCCGCTTCGTCCAGCAGCTTTCCGTGCAGCCGCTCGCGCGTCTCCAGATCCGGCCAGTTGCATAGACCGAGAAACGAGTCCGGCGCCGCGCCGCCATCCGGCCGCCACAGGCCGAGAAGATGGGGGGCGAGCGAGCGCCCGGTGCTTTCGATGAGCGCATCAGCGCTGCGCAGCGAACCGGGAACGGCCTTGTAGCGACTGAGTTCGTACAGCACCGCGCTAGCCAACGAACGTGCCGCCATTGACGTCGAGGATGGCGCCCGAAATGTAGGAAGCCATCGGCGTGCACATCATGGCAATCGGCCAGCCGAGTTCGGACGGTTCGGCCAGGCGGCCAATCGGCAATGCCTTTTCGTCAAAGGTGACAGTCTGGGAGACCTTCTCGAACAGCGGGGTCCGCACGACGCCAGGGGCGACTCCGTTCACCAGCACGCCCTTGCCCACCGCCCTGCGCGAGAGCCAGCGCACCAATGTATGAGCGCCGCCCTTCGAGGCGGCGTAGGCGGCATAGGCAAGGGAGGCTTCGTTCGACGCCCCGCCATTGCGACC
Source organism: Alphaproteobacteria bacterium (assembly GCA_030428345.1). Taxonomy (GTDB): domain Bacteria; phylum Pseudomonadota; class Alphaproteobacteria; order Rhizobiales; family Rhizobiaceae; genus BOKV01. Next base: position 658 of record JAUIBM010000099.1, read on the forward strand.
CGCCGCCGAGCCGACGATCACGACATAGCCTTCCCCGGCCTCCGCCATCTGGTCGATGATCGTGGAGGCGAGCATGACCGGCGCGCGCACATTCACATGCATGACGAAATCGAACGCTTCGGTGGCGGACTGGCCGGGCAGGCCCTGGAAGACGCCCGCGACATTGGCGAAGGCGAAATAGGGCCCGCGGGAAATGAGGTCCCGGCAATAGGCTTCCTCGCGCAGATCCCCCCGCACAGCCGTCGCCACTGCGCCAAGCGAGGACAATTGCTCGCAAACCGCGTCGAGCGAAGCGATATCGGAAACCACCAGCTCGGCGCCCAGTTCCGCGAGGCAAAGCGCAGTCGCGCGGCCGATCCCGTTGGCCGCTCCGGTGACCAGAACGCGTCGCCCCTTCAGACTGAGGCGATCCGGCAATCCGGGGGGTCGTTGCACACTCTCTGACATCCTGCCCTCTCCCTGCTGGCGACGGCCCGCTCAGTGCACCGCCGCGTACATGATCTTTTCGTCGGTGGCCGTTTCCGGCGAGAATTCCTCGACGATCCTGCCCGCTCTCGACACCAGTATCCGGTCCGACATCACCATGACTTCCGGCAGACAGGACGAGATGAGCATGACCGCATGGCCCTCTTCGGCCAGGGCGTTGATCGCGGAATGGATCTCCGCGATCGCCCCGACATCGACCACACGCGCCCGCTCATCGATGGTCTTGATGTCCAGCTTCCCGCGCCAATGGGCGAAAAGCGCATGCAGTCTGGAATTCGGCAGCGTCAGGATTCCACGCCTGTGCGCCATTTCGGCGATGCCCAGATTGTCGGCAATCGACATGGTCTCGAAGAAGCCGTCACGCTTCCTGTTCTCGGTGACATGGACGGTGCCGGAAAGCATGGCCTGGCGAGGGACGCGGTATCGCACCGGCTTGCCTTCCAGGATGATTTCCCCGCCATAGAAGAAGTCGCGCTTGGCCAGACCGGCAACGATCCTGGCGGTCTCGGTGCGTCCCGATCCGACAAGTCCGAAGATGCCCGTCACCTGCCCCGCATAAACCGTGAAAGAGGTGTTGCGCACAAACTTGCCCATCGACAGGTTGCGGACGGCGAGCACCTCCTTGCGGCGCGGCCGGGCCTTTCGCGCATTGCCGTCATAGCGTTCGCCCTTTTGCGCGCGCCCCACCATGTCGGCAATGATGCGATCGCGATCGTAATAGCGGGCGGGACCGCTGGAGGCGAGCTGGCCGTCTCGCAGAACCGTTATGCGGTCTGCGATCTGCAGCGCCTCTTCCAGCGCGTGCGAGATGAAGACAACGGCGACATTGTCCCTTTTCAGCCGCGCTATCAGCGCGAAGAAGTGCGGCTTCTCCTCCGGAGTAAGCGTCGCCGTCGGTTCTTCGAAAATGATCAGGCGCGCCTTCTGGCGCACCGCACGCGCGATCTCGACCATCTGCTTGCGCGCAGCGCCAAGCGCCGAGACCCTGGCCTCCGGATTGACCTCGAAATTGAGCGAGTTGAGGAAGGTCTGCGCCGCGATCTCGAGCTTTCGTTTGCCGTTGAACCAGGACTCGTCCCCGAGAAACAGGTTCTGTGCGACCGTCATGGACGGCACGAGGCTCGTCTCCTGGTGGACCATGGCGATGCCGTGTTCCAGGCCGTCGGAGGGAGAACGGAACCGCACCGCCCCGCCATCGATGAGAATCCGGCCCTCGGTCGGCTCGATAACGCCGCTGATCAGCTTGGAAAGCGTGGACTTGCCCGCACCGTTCTCACCGAGCAGGGCATGACACTCACCGGCCCGGAAGGCCAGGCTCACGTCGCGCAAGGTCGCAGCAGAACGATAATATTTGGAGACATTCTCGAGGCGCAGCATCTCGCTGCCGGCCGTGGTCTGCGTGGTGGTCATGCTACATCCCCCCGGCTGTCGAGCGGCAGCGAAAGAACCGCGCCGCCACCCGTGCTGGCGACGAGCGACAGGTCGATCCCCCGCCCGATCACCACGATCGCCATGGCGACGCCGAGCGAGCCGACAACCGACACGGCCTGCACAAGCGACAACAGGTTGGGCATGGAGCCAAACCCGTCCAGAAAGATCGCCAGACCGGCAAACAGGACGATGGCAAGCGCGAAGACGATGCCTTCCTGCGTCATCAGGCGGGAGTGGCGGGAGGCGCCGCTCATGCGAACAGATACTCGTCCGGATCAGGTTGGCGCAGTTCCGCTTCGAACCGTTCATAGGTCCAGGGCCACGATGCGACCTTGCCATTCTTGTCGAAATACCAGCTCGTGCAGCCGCCAGTGACCCAGATCGTCTGGTGCATGGCGGCATCCACCTCGCGACTGAACCGCTCGGCGGCCTCGGCCTTCGGCTCGATCTGCGCCGGCCGCCCCTCGCCGATTTGGGCGAGCAGGCCCATGATGTAGCCGATCTGGGTTTCCGCCGTGAGCAGGAAGGAGAAATTGCCGATCGGGCTGTTCGGCCCGCCGATGAAGAAGAGGTTCGGAAAGCCCGGCACCATGACGGAGCGCAAAGCAAGCGCGGCGCCCGACCAGACCTCGTCGAGGTCGAGCCCATCGCGTCCGATGACCTTCATCGGCCGATGGAAATTGAAGGGATCGAAGCCCGTCGCATAGACGATGACGTCGAGTTCATGCAGCTTGCCGTCGGCGGTCAGAACGCCATCCGGCACGATCTCCGCGATGCGCTCGGTGACAAGCGCCGCGTTCTCCTTCTGGATCGCCGGATAGAACGCGCTGGACACGACCAGCCGCTTGCATCCGACCGCATAGTCCGGCCTGAGCCGCTCGCGCAGTTCGGGATCGCGGACGTTATCCTCCAGATTCTGCACGCAGGCATCGGCGATCTCGCGCAGCCCCTCTTCGTTCTGCCCGACGAGGGCCGCGGCGAGGCGATGGTTGAGGCGGTCTCCCAGCAATTCGTAAAGCGCCTGCAGGCGCTCCGGCTCGCGGGAAAAGGTCGCCCGCTTGGCCTCGGGTATCGGATTGTTGTCGACCGGAAAGATCCACTGCGGCGTGCGCATGAACAGCTCGACATGCGCAACCTCGCCAATGATGGCGGGAAGGATCTGGACGGAGGTGGACCCCGCGCCGATGATTCCCACCCGCTTTCCCGTCAGGGAAATGTCGTGACGCCATTTGGAGCTGTGAAAGCCGGTTCCGGCGAAGCGCTCCCTGCCCGGGATGCTGGGATAGACCTCCTTGTGCAGAACGCCCATCGCCGAAATGACGGCGTCGAAACGCCCCTCGTCGCCGCTGCTGGAGACGAGGTTCCAGCCACCGTCCTCGAACTCGGCGCGCTTCAGTTCGCAGCCAAGCCGGACATGCGGCATCACGTCGAAATCCTCGGCTACGCGGCGCATGTAGCCATGGATCTCGTCGCCCGAGGCATATTCCCTCGTCCAGTCGGCCTTGGGCGCGAAGGAGAAGCGATACAGGTGCGAAGGCACGTCGCAGGCCACGCCGGGATAGGTGTTGTCACGCCAGGTTCCGCCGACATCGGCGGCCTTCTCGAAAATCACGAAATCCTCGTAACCGGCCCGAAGCAGGCTGACCCCAGCCGCAATGCCCGACGCCCCGGCCCCAATTATTGCAATCCGCATGACCCACTCAATCCATTTTTCTAATTCAGTTTATAAAAAGACGAGCCCTTTTCGTCAAGACGGCCAACCGCGTCAATCCATATGTTCGCGAAATTGCGCCATTTCCAACCGATGCTTGGGGCAAACGGGAATAGCGAGGCATTCGCGGAGGCCACGTTTTTCTAATCTAATTTCTTTATTTTTTGCGGATTCCGGTTGTCAACACCCGTCCGCTGGCGCTATCACCTGAAGGCTATGAACGGAGGAGGCCAATGCTTCAGGACAAGGTTGTTGTTGTCACCGGCGCTGGCGGCGGCATCGGCAAGGCGCTGGCGCTGGAAATCGCCAGGGCCGGCGCGAGTGTGGTGGTCAACGATATCGGCGTCTCCCTGACCGGGGAGAGCGACGATTTGGGCGCGGCTGAAAAGGTCGTGCGCGAAATCACGGAGGCTGGCGGCAAGGCGGCCGCCTCGACCCACAACGTCTCGGACCCGGCAAGCGCAGCGGAAATCGTGCGCACCGCCATTGACGCGTTCGGACGCCTTGACGGCGTGGTGAACAATGCCGGCATCCTGCGCGACGGCCTCTTTCACAAGATGAGCCACGAGAACTGGGACGCCGTCGTCAAGGTTCACCTCTACGGCACGTTCAATGTGAGCCGCGCCGCGGCGACCGTTTTCAGGGAGCAAGGCTCTGGCGCCTATGTGCACATGACGTCGACATCCGCGCTGATCGGCAATTTCGGGCAGGCCAACTACATGGCGGCCAAGATGGGCATCGCGGCGCTGTCGAAGTCGATCGCGCTCGACATGGAGCGTTTCGGCGTGCGTTCGAACTGCATCGCGCCCTTCGCCTGGAGCCGCATGACCAGTTCGCTGCCCACCGAAACGCCCGAACAGATCGCGCGGGTGGAAAAGTTCAAGCAGATGGTCCCCGAGAAGATCGCGCCGCTGGCGATCTGCCTGCTCTCGGACAGCGCCGCCGCGCCTTCGGGACAGATATTCACCGTACGCAACAATGAAATCATGTTGATGAGCCAGCCGCGGCCGCTGCGCTCCGTGCACCGCTCCGAGGGCTGGACGCCGCAAAGCGTGGCCGAACACGCGCTGCCGGCGCTGGCTTCACAGTTCTATCCTCTGGAACGCTCCGAACATGTGTTCACATGGGACCCGGTCTGAGCATGGCGGCCACAATGCAGGAAGCCGCAGCGGCAGTCGGCCAGGAAGTCGACGACGAAACCTTCGAGCAACTCCTCGACGCTGTCTCCCGCTTCGTCAGGGAACGGCTCATCCCGAATGAATCGCGCGTCGAGGACGAAGACGACATCCCCGAAGAAATCGCCATGGAAATGCGCGAGATGGGTTTGTTCGGGCTCAGCACGCCCGCCGCCTTTGGCGGTCTTGGGCTGACCACCCTTCAGGAAGCAAGGCTGGTGGAGGCGCTTTGCTACGCCTCGCTCTCGTTTCGCTCGCTGATCGGCACCAATGTCGGCATCGGGGCCAAGGGAATCCTGTTCGTCGGCACCCCGGAGCAGAAGAACGCCTACCTCCCCGGGCTGGCTTCCGGCGAACTCATTGCCTCCTTCGCCCTGACGGAACCGGATATCGGCTCGGACGCGGCCCATATCCGGACGCGGGCGGAACGTGACGGGGAAGATTTCGTCATCAACGGCACCAAGCGCTTCATCACCAACGCAACGCGCGCCGACCTCTTCACCGTGCTCGCGCGCACCGGCAGCATGGAGGATGGCGCGAAGGGGGTGACCGCCTTCATCTTGCCTGCCAACACGCCCGGGCTGCGCCTGGGGCCGGTAGACCGGAAGCTGGGCCAGCGCGGTACCAAGACCTGCGATGTGATCCTGGACAATGTGCGCCTGCCCGCTTCCGCGATCATTGGGGGACCCGAGCGCCTGAACCAGGGCTTCCGGACCGCGATGAAGGTCCTCGACAGGGGGCGCATCCACATTTCGGCGATGGCGGTCGGCACGGCGCAGCGCATGCTCGACATCGCCACCGATTACGCCATCGACCGCAAGCAATTCGGCAAGCCGATTGGAGAACACCAACTTGTCCAGGCAATGCTTGCCGATTGCCAGACCGAAATCGCGGCGGCCAGGGCGCTGACCCGCGCCACGGCCGAGTTGAACGACCGCCAGGGAAAGGCGGTGATGGAAGCCGCCTGCGCGAAATACTTCGCGACGGAAATGGCCGGCCGCGTGGCCGACCGCGCGCTGCAGATACATGGCGGCGCCGGCTACATGGCCGAATATCCGATCGAACGTCTTTATCGCGATGTCCGGCTGCTGAGAATCTACGAAGGCACGAGCCAGATTCAGCAGATCATCATTGCAAGAGAGGTTGTGAAGGCGCGCGCGCTGTCCCCGCAGGGCGTCTGAAATCCTCCCAAATGCTTGAAGGCAGAAGAACATGACGGCATCCGACGAATACGACATGATCCGCGAGGAGGTTCGCAAGCTGTGCGCGAGCTATCCGGACGAGTACTGGCGAAAGCTCGATGCGGAGCGCAAATATCCGTCCGAGTTTGTCGATGCGCTGACAAAGGCGGGCTATCTGTCGGTTCTCATTCCCGAGGAATTCGGCGGCACCGGGCTTGGCCTGAGCGCGGCCGCGGCAATTCTCGAAACCGTCCAGGAAGCCGGCTGCAATGGCGCCGCCTGCCACGCCCAGCTCTATGTCATGGGCACGATCCTGCGCCATGGCTCCCAGGCGCAGAAGGAACAGTACCTGCCGGGCATCGCCTCTGGCGATCTGCGTCTTCAGGCGTTCGGGGTGACCGAACCGACAAGCGGTACGGACACCACGTCGATCCGCACCTTCGCCAGGCGCGACGGCGATGAGTATGTCGTGAACGGGCAAAAAGTGTGGACAAGCCGCGCGCAATATTCCGACCTGATGGTGCTGCTTGCGCGCACCACGCCCAAGGACAAGGTGGCCAAGAAGACCGACGGCATTTCCACATTCATCGTCGACATGCGCGACATTCCGCAGGATCAGCTCAAGATCCGGCCGATCCGCACGATGATGAATCACAATTCGACGGAAATCTTCTTCGACAACATGCGCATCCCCGCCGATTCGCTGATCGGAGAGGAAGGCAAGGGTTTCCGCTACATCCTGACCGGCATGAACGCCGAGCGCCTGCTGATCGCCGCGGAATGCGTGGGCGATGCGAAGTGGTTCACCAGGCGCGCCGTCGACTACGCCAATAGCCGCCAGGTCTTCGGCCGAGAAATCGGAAGGAACCAGGGAATTCAGTTCCCCATCGCCAAGGCCTACGCCAACATGCGCGCAGCGGAACTCATGGTGCGGGAGGGAATCCGCAAATACGAGGCGGGCGAGAATTGCGGGGCGGAAGCGAACATGGCCAAGATGCTGGCCGCCGATGCTTCCTGGGAGGCGGCCAATGCCTGCGTCCAGACCCATGGCGGATTCGGTTTCGCCGAGGAGTATGACGTCGAGCGCAAGTTCCGCGAGACCCGGCTGTACCAGGTTGCCCCGATTTCGACCAATCTCGTGCTGTCCTTCATCGCCGAGCACGTGCTCGGCATGCCGAGAAGCTATTGAACAGGAATATCGCGATGACCAGACGTGCCGCGATCGTTGCGCCCTTGCGCAGTCCCATCGGCCGCTTCGGCGGCGCCTTTCGGGACCTTCCGGTCGAGGAGCTCGGCGCCACCGTCGTCAGGGCGGTCATCGAACGATCGGGGATCGACCCGGCACTGATAGAAGACGTGGTCTTCGCCCAGTCCTATGCGAACAGCGAGACGCCGTGCACCGGCCGCTGGATCGCGCTTTCCGCCGGCCTGCCGATCGAGGTGCCCGGCATCCAGCTCGATCGTCGCTGCGGCGGCGGCCTCCAGTCCGTGGCGACCGCCGCGATGATGGTCCAGAGCGGCGCATGCGACGTCGTGCTGGCCGGCGGCGTGGAAAGCATGAGCAGGATCGAATACTACAATACCGACATACGCTGGGGGAAACGCTCGGGTTCGGCGATGTTCTACGACCGTCTTGACCGCGGCCGCGAGCGCTCTCAGCCGGTCGAGCGCTTCGGCGTGATATCCGGCATGGTCGAAACGGCCGAGAATCTCGCCCGCGACTATCAGATCCCGCGCGAAGCGGCAGATGAATTCTCCGCCGCAAGCCACCACAAGGCTGACGCGGCGTGGAAGGAGGGACGCTTCGCCGAGGAGGTCGTCCCGGTCTCCATTCCAC
>JAUIBM010000100.1 GCA_030428345.1 Alphaproteobacteria bacterium
CAGCAGCGGCATCGACGCTCGCAGCGCCAGCAATCGCCCAGACGACGCCGAAATTCACTTGGCGTTGCTCTTCGGGCTTCCCGAAGGCCCTCGACACGATTTATGGCGCGGCGGAAGTTTTCGCCAACGCGGTAAAGGAAGCAACCGACGGAAATTTCGACATTCAGGTTTATGGCGCAGGCGAAATCGTCGGCGCGCTGGAAGGCCTCGATGCGGTCCAGAACGGCACCATCGAGATGGCGCACACCGCCTCCTATTATTTCTGGGGCAAGGATCCAACCTTCGCGTTTGGAACCGGCGTGCCTTTCGGCCTGAACGCCCGCATGACCAATGGCTGGATGTATGAGGGCGGCGGCATCGATCTGATGAACGAATTCTACGCCAAGTATAACATCATCGCCTATCCGGCCGGCAATACGGGCGCCCAGATGGGCGGTTGGTTCCGCAAGGAAATCAACACCGTCGACGATCTGAAGGGGCTGAAGTTCCGCATCGGCGGCTTTGGCGGAAAGATCATCGAGCGGGTCGGCGTAGTGCCGCAAGGCCTTCCGGGCGGCGATATCTATCCGGCGCTGGAAAAGGGCACCATCGACGGCGCGGAATTCGTGGGGCCCTATGACGACCAGAAGCTCGGCTTCAACAAGGTCGCGAAGTACTACTATTATCCGGGCTGGTGGGAAGGCGGCGTGGCGCTGCATTCCATGATAAATCTCGACAAATGGAATGAACTGCCCAAGAGCTACCAGCAGATCGTCCGCAACGCTTCCGCCCTCGCCAACTCGGTGATGCTGGCGCGTTACGACACGCTCAATCCGACCGCGCTGAAACAGCTTGTCGGCGAGGGCACAATCCTGAAGTCCTACAGCCAGGAGATTCTGGAGACCTGCTTCAATGCTGCGAAGGACACCTATGCGGAAATCGGCGCCCAAAACGCCGAATTCAAGAAGGTGCACGATTCCTACATGGCCTATCGTGGCGAGGCCTATCTGTGGTTCCAGCTCTCGGAATACACCGAGGACACCTTCATGATGATCCAGCAGCGCGCCGGCAAGATCTGACACGGGACACACCGGATGCTTCGACCTTTGGGTCGGAGCCGCTGAATGCGTCGACCCCCGGGCGAAAGCCCGGGGGTCTTTTTGTGCCTCGTTGAGCGCCGCGCCGCCCTTCTGCGACGAAGCGGAATTGACCCGAACTCAGTTGAACTTGGGCGGCTGGCTGAGATCGGTACCGGGCTTGGCGCCGCCGGCTGGCGGCGTGCCGAGATTGGGCATCGGCGGCAATTGCAGCCCGCCTGGCGTGCCCCCTCCCCCAAGTGGCGGCAGGCCGAAACTTGGCCCGCTCCCGCCCAGCCCGCCAGGAAGCTGCAGCCCCCCCGAGCCTGACGAGGGCAATTCGATCTTCACATCGTTGACGTTGAACTTGGGAATGTCGTCCCTGTAGTGCAACACCAGCCACGGGAAGGCGATGATGACGCCCATGACCAGGATCTGGATCAGGATGTATGGCAGCACCCCTGCATAGATTTCGGTCGTCCTGACCCCAGCCACGTTCCGGCCGGTGATCTTGTCCTTCCAATCGGATTTCGGCGCTATGGAGCGCAGATAGAACAGCGCAAAACCGAAAGGTGGCGTCAGGAACGAAGTCTGCAGGTTGATGCCGAGCAGCACGCCGAGCCAGATCAGATCGATGCCGAGCTTCTCTGCCGGTCCCACAAGCAGCGGCACGACGATGAATGCAATCTCGAAGAAATCGAGAAAGCAGCCGAGAATGAAGACAATCACCGTCACAACGACCAGAAAGCCGTATTCGCCGCCCGGCAGCGAGAGCAGCAGATGCTCGATCCAAACGTTCCCATTGATGCCGTAGAAGGTGAGCCCAAAAACGCGCGCACCGATCAGGATGAACATGACGAAGGCCGTCAGCACTGTCGTCGCGTCGAGCGCTTCCTTCAGCATCTTGAAGCCGATACGGCGCTTGATGACGGACAGCACCAGCGCCCCGGCGGCGCCCATGGCGCCGCCTTCGGTTGGCGTGGCGATGCCAAGGAAGATGGTTCCCAGCACCAGAAAGATCAACGCCAGGGGCGGGATCAGCACGATCACCACCTGTTCGGCGAGCCGCGACAGCACACCGAGCTTGAACCTTCGATTCGCCAGACTGACCGATAGAGCGAAGGCGGTCGCTAGGGTCGCCGACAGGACGAAACGCGGTTCGTACCGCATGGCGGCGAAGGCGACATGATACAGGAGGAAATGCAGGCTGACTGAAAGGACGACCAGCACCAGCAAGGACAGGATTCCGCCGCCAAGCGTGCGCGTCTCCTTGGGGAGCGCCGGCACCCATTTGGGACGCACGATCGTCAGCAGGAAAATATACGCGCAATACGCAGCCACGATGATCCCGGCTGGGTAGAGGGCCCCGACATACATGTCGCCCACCGAGCGCCCAAGCTGGTCGGACATGACAATAAGGACCAGTGAGGGCGGAACGATCTGCGCCAGCGTTCCGGATGCCGCAATCGTGCCGGTGGCGACGGTGCGGTTGTAATTGTAGCGCAACATGATGGGCAGCGAGATCAAGCCCATGGCGATGACGGACGCCGCGACAACGCCGGTGGTCGCGCCAAGCAGCGCGCCGACGACGATGACCGCATAGGCAATGCCGCCGCGGATCGGTCCGAACAGCTGGCCGATCGTATCCAGCAGATCCTCCGCCATGCGCGATCGTTCCAGGATGATGCCCATGAAGGTGAAGAACGGAATGGCGAGCAGCGTGTCGTTGCGCAGCACATCGAAGGTTCGGTTCACATTGGCGCCGAGCAGCGGCCAGAAAAGGCGGATATCCTGGGGATCGAACGCAGAAAGTTCGACGCCGATGATGAAGTAAAGCAGTCCGCCCCCCGCCAGCGTGAAAGCGACGGGATAGCCGAGCAGCAGCATCGCCATCACGCTGACAAACATGATGGGCGCGAGGTTCTGGGCAATGATTTCGATCATTTACCGGCTCCCTCTTGCTCGCTGTAGCCGGTTTCCATTTCCTTGACCGCAGGGTGGCTCGCCTGCGCTGCGTTGGGGTCTTCAAGTCGACCGGCGATGACCGCAATGCGCTTGATGATTTCCGACAGCGCCTGAGCGAGCAGGAGTGAGAAGCCCAAGAGAATTAGCAGCTTGGCGGGCCACAATATCAGACCGCCCGCATTGACCGAGGTCTCGCCCGAACGGAATGAGGACAGGACCCAGGGAAAGCTGAGATAGATGAGCAACACGCACCACGGCACGAGGAAGACGATATGGCCAAGAAGATCGATCCAGTCGCGGGTGCGCTTGGAGAGCTTGCTTGAGAAAATATCGATGCGGACGTGCTCGTTGCGCTGCAGGACATAGGCCGCAGCGAGCATGAACACCGCTCCATAGAGATACCACTGCGCCTCCAGCCAGGCGTTGGACGAATTGCTGAAGACCTTGCGAATGATTGCATTACCGGCGCTGATGATGATCGCCGCGAGGATCAGCCATGAAACAGATCGGCCGACAAGCGCGGTAAACCAGTCTATCGCGCGGCTCAATGCGAGCGCGGCTGACATGGATGGCCCTCCCCTCTTTTTTTGTCGCCGCTGGGCTCGCGACGCAAGCAAGGTCAACCCTGCCGCGAGGCGCAAGTCAAGATGGCATTAAGTAGAGGGGCTATTCGTTGCGAACCGTTTGGGGAAAGGTTGTTACTGGTACAGCGCGGCGGACAGCAGCGTAAGCCCGAGCACCAACACCAGCGCCGCCCCGCCGATTTCTATTCCCCGGTGCAGGCCAGCGCTCATGCCGCTCGCCCCACCGATTCGCAGCGCCGCGTCCTTGGCCCAGACCGCGAGCGCGGCCAGCGTGGCGACGGTGACCCCGGTTCCCAGCGCCATGGCGAGCGCGGAAGCGATCCCCGCGGCATAAAGGCCGTTGAGGAAGGCGAAGGTGAGCACGATCAACGCGCCGGAACAGGGCCGCAGGCCGACCGCCAGAATGGCCGAACCGGCCTGGCGCAGACCGAACTCCCGCCCCAGCGTCGCGGGATCGGGGGCATGCAGATGTCCGCACGAATCGTCGTGCACATGCCCGCCATGTTCGTGCTCATGTGGATGTTGGTGATCATGGTGGCCGTGTCCGGCTTCGGCAGAGGCATGGTCGTGAACACCCTCATGCGAATGGCCGTGCCCATTATTTGCCCCGTGACCGTGATCGTGATCGGAAACCGCATGCGAATGGCCGTGGGAGTGCCCCCCGCGAAAAAGTTTTTGCCAGAGCAGCCAGGCGCCCAGCGCAGTCACAGCGCCATAGCTCGCGATTTCCAGCCACGCGGTCGCGTCTCCCTGCCGGATGCCATAGCCGCGCAGCAGCAGGGCCAGCGCCGCGATCACCACGATTGCCGTCAGCGCCTGGATGAAGGCGGAGGCGAAGGCCAGCATGATGCCGCGCCTTGCCGCCACTTCATTGGCCAGCATGTAGGAGGAAATGACCGCCTTGCCGTGGCCCGGCCCGGCGGCGTGGAAAATGCCGTAGGTGAAGGAAAGGCCGGCCAGCGCCCAGACATGCGACGCATCGGTGCGCATCGCCTGCAACTGCGCGGTCATCAGCCTGTAGAAGCTCTGTTGCTGGTGCTGAATCCAGAATAGCACCCCGGCAAACGGACCGTCCGGCGAGATCGCCTGTTCCGGCCGGCCGATCCCCAGCGAATTGGCGGCCTCCGCCAGATGCGGCATCACGATAAGAGCACCCGCCGCGGCGATGCCCAATGGTATTGCCCGTCGCATGGGGCCTCCCGATTTACGAGCTGCAGTTCAGATAGACCCAGGTCAGCCACTGGTCGCCCAGCGTCGACCCCTTGGGATTGTTGAAGAACTCCTCGGTCAGCGCGGCCGAGTTTTGCGAATACAGCTTGTCGAAATCCGGCCGCACGATCGAGACCTTGCATGCCGCGCCGTTCCCGGTGATCTGGATGGCGGATTCATCGGCGAGTTCCATCGCCACGAAATAGGTCGGATCGGAAACGGAAATCAGCAGCGGTCCCGGAACCGCGGGCACGGGCGTCTTGAAGGTCTCGGCGAAGAACATCAGGATCTGGCCGTCCTGATAGCTGACCATGATTTTCGGAGGCGGCACGAATTTGATCGTCTTGCCCTTGTACCGAACCTCGGTGAAGAAGTCCTGCTCGCCGATAGACTGGGTGACGGTCTTGGAGACCTCCTCCAGTTCCTCGTGGCTGAGCTCGCCGTCGCCATTGGTGTCGTAGTCGAGCATCACGGTCGAGGAAAATATCTCGTCGAATCGCCAGACATGGCGCAATTCGGTCACCGCGCCGGCCGAATTGCGCACGATCTCCAGATTGACGTCGACAAGCACGTGGGGATGGGCGCCCGCCTCGCCGGGAAAGACAATGCCTGCGAGCGCCAGCGCCATGCCGCGCCATTTCATCGATTTGCCGTCCAACATGGTCTCGATTCGCGTCCGGATTCGCCCGAAAGATTGTAGCCAAAGACACATTGGCCTGAAACAAGACGTCAGCATGGCGGGCGATGCGCGGCCGCGCGACATTTCATCACGGATCAGTCGCGCGCTTCCTCTTCGCTGCAGGCGGCATTGGTGCGGAACCACTTCGCCATGAAATCGACGAAGACCCGCACCTTTGCCGGCACCAGCCGACGATGCGGATAGACCGCGTAGACACCCCCACCGGTGGGAATATAGTCTTCAAGCAGGCTGATCAGACTGCCGTCGCGGATTTCCCGCTCGACGGAGAATTCCGGGGAAAGCGTCAATCCGAGCCCGGCCAGCGCCGCGCGTTTGGCGACTTCGGGGCTGTTGACCTCGAATATGGCGTTGACGGTCGTCGTCGCTTCCTTGCCTTCCTCGTCGAGGAATATCCAGTTGCTCCGACCCTTCCAATTGGCGTCCACGATCGCCGGGAACCGCACCAGATCGCGCGGCGTCTCGGGCTTTCCGTGGGTCGCGATGAAATCGGGCGAAGCGCACAACACCAGCCGGAAATAGCCGAGCTTTCGCGCGATCAGCGCCGAATCGGTGAGCCGCGAGATACGGATTGCGACGTCATAGCCTTCGTCGACCAGGTTGACGATCCGGTCGTCGAGATTGAGTTCGAGCGTGATGTCGGGATATTCGGCGGCAAATTCGACGAAGGGCAATCCGATCTCCAGATCCGTCAGCGACCGCGGGGCGGAGACGCGAAGTCGCCCGCGCAGGCCCGATCCGGTTTCGCGCACGGTCTCCTGCATGTCGGCCAGCCGCCGCAGGATATCCATCGCCGATTCGTAATATTGCTGTCCCGCCTCGGTGAGCGAGAATTGCCGCGTGGTGCGATTGAGCAGCAGAATGCCCAGATCGTCCTCCAGTTCGCGCACATATCGCGACATCAGGGCCTTGGAGCGGCCGAGCTTGCGCGCCGCCGCGGAGAACCCCTCCTCTTCGACGACTTCGACAAAGGCCTGCATTCGGGTGAAAGTGTCCAACGCGATCCCTTTGAAGCGGTTCAGGCTGCGCGCAGCTTACCCGACTTGCTGGTCCTGTCCATGCGCGCCGGTAGTGGAGACGATCACGTGGATATATCCACGATCCCCGCTTCGCCCGATTGCGCCCCGAATGCCAGGCGAAGACCCTGCGCGTCCCAGCCCATGGCGGTGATCGCCCCCTGTCCGCCGCGACGCAGGGAGACTTCCTTCTGGTCCTCGATCCGGACCGCCAGGATCATGCCGTTCTGATAGCCGATCGCCACAATGTCCTGCTCCGGATGGCAGGCGACGCATGTCGCCATCACCCCACCCATCGCGCCCAGTTCCTTGGGCGCCTTGCCCATCGGCCCGTCCTTGCCCGAGAACGGCCAGACAATGGCGGCCGGCGCGCCGGAGGAGGCAAGCCAGCGTCCCTTGGCCGACCAGGAGAGGGATCGCACTTTGGCGGGATAGCCTGTCATGCGCATGTGTCGGTTGTCGGCAATCCGCCAGCCTTGCAGGGCGTTTTCCTGCATCGCCGTCACAACATAGCGCCCGTCGGGAGAGAACACGACGCCCAGATGCGCGCCCTTCCATTCCAGCACTTGCGGCGCGGCCTGTGTTCCGATCCAGCGCAGCTCGACGCCATTGTAGCGCGCCAGCGCGATTCGCATTCCCTTCGGCGCGAATGCAATCGCCTCCACCGTACGCTCGCAGGTGAAAGGCTCTTCTCCCTTGGCGGTAAGCGTCAGGCCGGACTTGCCGAAGGCCGCGGCGATCGCGCCGGAAGGCCCGCAAGCCAGCGCCGTCGGCCATTTGCCGTTGCCGGCCCGAACCGGCTGCAGGGAGCCGTCAGGCAGGATGCGCGTAATGGCCCCGTCCTCGCCCGCAGTCACCAGGCTCGCCCGATCGGACGGCTGCGCCACGGCGGCCAGCCCGTCATGCACGCTCACCCGCCGCGCGCCACCCTCGACGAGAAGCACCCCGCCTTCCGTGGTCGCGAAGGCGGGCGTCGCGCCAAGAAAGCCGGCCCATTCCACATGAGCGTCTGCATCTACCGGAGCAATAGTCGCCATGATTTCAGGCGGCGCAGGCGGCAAAGGTGCGTTCGAGCTTTTCCCGGTCGAGATTGCGCCCGATGAAAACCAGCCGGCTCTGGCGCTTTTCCTCATCGCGCCAGGCACGCTGATGATCGCCCTCCACAATCATGTGGATGCCCTGGACGACATAACGCTCCGGATCGTTGGGGAAGGCCAGAATGCCCTTGAGGCGAAGAATGTCGGGGCCGTCGGTCTGGGTGATCTTCTGGATCCAGGGAAAGAACCGGTCGGGATTGAGCTCGCCGCCGCTCAGCGACACGGTTCCCACCGTGGTGTCGTGGACGCGACCATCCAGCCCGCCATGGTGATGGTCGTGATGATGATGGCCGTCGTGATCGTGGTGATGGTGGTGGTGCTCGTGATCGCAGTCGGGCCCGCATTCATGGTCGTGATCGTGATCCTCGCCCTCCAGAAAATGCGGATCGTTCTCCAGCACCCGCGAGAGATCGAAGGCGCCGCGGTCGAGGATGTCCTTCAGCGCCACGTTGGAGCGCTCGGTGCGATGAATGCGCGCATGCGGATTGATCGCCCGGATCGTGTGTTCCAGCCCGTGCAGGTCCTCTTCCGAAACGAGGTCGGTCTTGTTCAGGAGCACGACGTCGGCGAAGGCGATCTGGTCCTCGGCCTCGCGGCTGTCCTTCAGCCGCAGCGGCAGGTGCTTGGCGTCGACCAGCGCGACCACGGCGTCGAGCCGGGTCTTCTCGCGCACGTCGTCATCCATGAAGAAGGTCTGCGCCACCGGCGCCGGATCGGCAAGCCCGGTCGTCTCCACCACGATGGCGTCGAAACGGCCCGGCCGGCGCATCAGCCCCTCGACCACGCGCACAAGGTCGCCGCGCACCGTGCAACATACGCAGCCATTGTTCATCTCGTAGATCTCCTCG
>JAUIBM010000101.1 GCA_030428345.1 Alphaproteobacteria bacterium
CAGGGGATGGGAATAATAGCGGGTGGACAAAGAAAAACTCCTCGCCGCGAATGTGGTGCCAGCCAAGCGGCGCGTCAACCCGCAATGCTGCGACGCAAAAGCGCGATCATCGCACAATTCGCCATGTCGAACCGTCTTCCAGCCCGACCGCAAAGACCGTCCTTGCGCCCTTGCCGCGCACCGCGATCGCCTTGTCGATGGCCGAGGGCAGGGCAATCCTCGCGATTTCCTTCGGTCTTCCGCCGCCGAATGTCATGATCCGCAGCGCCCGGCGATCGGCGGAGGGCAGGGCAAGCTCGAGACGCCCGTCGCCGTCGACATCCGCGCTCGCGGCAAGCCGCAATTCACGCGAGCCGAAGGCGTGGTTCGAAAACCCGCTGGCCGAGCCGAGCTGGGTCAATCTGCCGCCCGAATAGCGCAGCAGGCCCAGCGTGCCGCCGATATGGGGCGTGGCGACATAGGCGATCTGCACGGGTCCGGCGCCGCCGGCATAGCGGCCAATGCCGGCAATGTTGAGCCAGCGATGCGAGCGGTTCTGGCGCGCGCCCGTGGCCTTGCGAACCAGCTTCGTTCCTTCAAGGCCGAAGACGACGATCGAGCCGCCGCCGCTGAGCGAGGAAAGAATGGTGACGATTTCGCATTTGCCGTCGCCGTCCAGATCGGCGATGCGCGGCGCGATATCCTCGAACACCTCGGTTTCCGGCAGTTTGAGCACGGTGGTCAGCCCGCCGGCCAGCCTTGCCGTGAGCGCCCCGCCCTCGATCGTGTCGCCAAGCGCGCCGTGGCGATAGCGCGAGGTCGGCTCGGAATACCAGGCCCGGGCGACGCCCGAGCAGTGGCGCGCCGAAGCCGCCAGCATGCCGGGGATCCTGGAAGGGGCCGCGCCGCGCCCCTCGGCAACGATCCGCCGCGGAAAATCGCCCGAATTTGCTTTCTGTGCGGTCCAGCCGCCGGCCGCCTGCGCGGAAGCGGCAAGCACAAGAGACGCCGTGAGCGCGAGCGCCGCCGCGAAGGTCGTCTTCAATTCGGCCGTCACGCGAATGGCGCTCATCGTCTTCCTATTCGATCGGTATGGTCCGCACGATCTCGATACCAAATCCGTCCAGTCCGACATAATGACGTTCGCGCGAGGCCAGGACGTGGATCGACTCGATCCCCAGATCGCGCAGGATCTGTGCGCCCAGCCCGATCTCGAGCCACTCGTTCTCGCGGCTGCGCGCCGAATCATGGTGCTCGAGCCGGGTTTCCGTCGCGCCCGGATCGGTGCGCCGCGCCACATGGGCGACGCCGACCGAGCCCTCGCGCAGATAGACGACGACGCCGCGTCCGCCGGCCGCGATGCGCGTCAGGGCGTTGCGCAGGGTTTCCGAAGCGCCGAAGGCGTCGTCCAGGACCGATTCGACCTGCATGCGCACCGGCACGTCCCGCCCGTCGCGTATGTCGCCATAGACGACGGCCAGATGGTGCATGGGGTCCCAGGGGGTCTTGTAGGTGATGGCCGTCGCCGGCCCGGCGAAGGTGTTGACCTCGGCAACGGATACCCGCTCCACCAGGCTCTCCTGGCGCTGCCGCCAGGCGATGAGGTCGGCGACCGAAATCTGCTTGAGATTGTGTTGTTCGGCAAAGGCGGCGACCTGCGGGCCGCGCATCACGGTGCCATTGTCGTTCATCAGTTCGGAAATCACGCCGACCGGCGGCAGGCCGGCCATGCGGCACAGATCGACCGCCGCTTCGGTATGGCCGGAGCGCATCAGCACGCCCCCCTCGCGGGCGACGAGCGGGAAGACATGGCCCGGACGCACGAAATCGGAGGCGCCGGCATTGGGATTGGCGAGGGCGCGAACCGTGCTGGTGCGCTCCTCGGCCGAGATTCCGGTGGTGGTGTCGTGCCGGTAGTCGACCGAGATGGTGAAAGCGGTCGAGTGGGGCGCGTCGTTCTCCGCCACCATTGCGGGCAGGTTCAACCGCCGCGCCTCGGCAAGCGTCATCGGCGCGCAGACGATCCCGCTGGTGTGGCGGATGATGAAGGCCATTTTTTCCGGCGTGCAATGCACCGCCGAGACGATCAGATCGCCCTCGTTCTCGCGGTCGTCATCGTCGGTGACGACGACAATCTCGCCGGCTTCGAACGCCCGAAGGACGTCCGCGATCTTCTGTTGGTCCACGCCCAATTCCTATCCCTTGCCTGTTTGCCCGCGATGCAGGAGGTAATGATCGGCAATGGCGCAGGCCACCATCGCCTCTCCGATCGGCACGGCCCGAATGCCGACACATGGATCGTGGCGTCCCTTGGTGAGAACGTCGACTTCCTCGCCCTGCGCGCTCACCGAGCGGCGCGGCGTCAGGATGGAGGAGGTGGGCTTCACCGCGAAGCGCGCGACGATGTCCTGGCCGGTGGATATGCCGCCGAGGACGCCGCCGGCATGGTTCGAAAGGAAGCGCGGCCGCCCGTCATTGCCCATGCGGATTTCGTCGGCGTTTTCCTCGCCCGTCAGTTCCGCGGCGCCAAATCCATCGCCGATTTCCACGCCCTTGACGGCGTTGATGCTCATCAGATGGCCGGCGATTTCCTGGTCGAGCTTGGCGTAGATCGGCGCTCCGAGCCCGGGCGGAACGCCCTCGGCGACGATTTCGACCACCGCGCCGATTGAGGAGCCGGCCTTGCGAATGGCGGACAGATACTCTGCCCATTGCTCGGCCATCACCGGATCGGGACAGAAGAAATCATTGTTGCGCACTTCGCTCCAGTTCCAGCGCGAGCGGTCCACCTTGTGGGCGCCGATCTGCACCAGCGCTCCGCGAACCTCCACGCCCGGCACGACCTTGCGGGCCAGCGCGCCGGCCGCCACCCGCGCCGCCGTCTCGCGCGCCGAGGAGCGCCCGCCGCCGCGATAGTCGCGGATGCCGTATTTCATGTCATAGGTGATGTCGGCGTGGCCGGGCCGGTAGCGGTCGCGGATCTCGGAATAATCCTTCGAGCGCTGATCGGTATTGACGATCATGAAGCTCACCGGCGAGCCCGTGGTGAGGAACACGTCTTCCTCGCCATCGACCGGCATCACGCCCGACAGCACCTCGACGCGGTCCGCTTCCTGACGCTGCGTGGTGAATTTGGACTGGCCCGGCCGCCTGCGATCGAGGTCGGCCTGGATCTCTGCGAGGGCGAAGCGGATGCCCGGGGGGCACCCGTCGACGATGCATCCGAGCGCGCGCCCGTGGCTTTCGCCCCAGGTCGTTACGCGGAACAGATGGCCGAAACTGTTGAAGGACATTGCGTGAAGAACTTCCCGCGCTTGCGTGGGGCCGAGGTATAAGAAAGCCCGCCTGCGCGGTCAAACCAGTTTTTCGCTGCCCGGCCGCCACACGAAGATCTGGTCCTGGGGGAAGACGAATTCCGCCGCCTCGGCCTCGTCGAGACCCAGAAGATGGTAGCGCAGCACCCGCCCGACAACGCCATGCGCCACCACTACGGTATCCTGCTGCACGGTCTCGTACCACGCGGCAATGCGCTCATGCACCATGGCGTGGCTCTCGCCCTCCTCGGGCCGGAAGGTCCAGCGCTCGCGCTTGCGCAATTTGTGCAGTTCCGGGCTGGCGGCCTTGAATTCAGCCAGCGTCGTGCCTTCCAGCAGGCCGTAGGACGCTTCGATCAGACGCTCGTCCAGGCGGTAATCCATCGGATCGAGGCCCATCGCCTGGCGCACGATCTGCATGGTTTCGCGCGTGCGCCCGAGGGGGCTGGCGACGAAATCGAATTTCTGCGGCGCATCGATCAGGGATGCAAGCTTTTCGCCATTGCGTTGCGCCTGCGCCCGCCCGGTGTCGTTGAGCGGTATGTCCTTCTGCCCTTGAAAGCGCAGTTCCGCGTTCCAGTCCGTCTGGCCATGCCGGATGTAATAGAGGATCGGTCGCGCCAAATCGGCATCCCTGGTTCGCAAGAGCGGGATTACTGGTCCTTGACCACGGATATGTCGGGCGCGTCCACCGCCTTCATGCCGACCACATGATAGCCGGAATCGACATGCAGCACCTCGCCGGTCACGCCGCGCCCCATGTCGGAGAGCAGGTAGACCGCCGAATCGCCGACTTCCTCGATGGTGGTGGAGCGGCGCAGCGGCGAATTGTATTCGTTCCATTTCAGGATATAGCGGAAATCGCCAATGCCCGATGCCGCCAGCGTCTTGATCGGACCGGCGGAAATGGCGTTGACGCGGATGCCGGTCGGGCCGAGATCGGCCGCAAGATATTTGACCGAGGTCTCCAGCGCGGCCTTCGCCACACCCATGACGTTGTAATGCGGCATCACCTTTTCCGCGCCGTAATAGGTCAGCGTCAGCACCGAGCCGCCATTGCCCATCAGCTTTTCGGCGCGCTGCACCAGCGCGGTCAGCGAGTAGACGGAGATATCCATGGTGCGCTGGAAATTGGTCGAGGTGGTGTCGACGAAGCGGCCGGTCAGTTCGTCCTTGTCGGAAAAGGCGATCGCATGGACCAGAAAATCCAGCCCGCCCCACTTCTTTTCGACGGCCTCGAACACGGCGTCCATCGTCGCGGCGTCGGTCACGTCGCAATGGCCGACGACGCTTGCGCCAAGCTCGCTCGCCAAGGGCTCTACCCGCTTCTTCAGCGCGTCTCCCTGATAGGTCAGCGCCAGTTCGGCGCCGGCGGAAGCGCATGACTTGGCGATCCCCCACGCGATCGAGCGGTTGTTCGCCAGACCCATGACGAGTCCGCGCTTGCCCTTCATGATACCAGAAATTTCGGCCATTTCCGCCAACCCGACATGTGTCCAAAGCATGCGCCCCGCATCCGCGGGACGCGAGCGCATATCGCACATGCCGGCGGCAGCCGCAAGAACGCGCCTGCCTGCGATTGGTGTTACGCGCTGTCGGCCTGGCGCCGCATCAGCGCCGTCAGCGCCTCGCGGTCGCGATCCTGCAGCCGGATTGCCAGGGTGACCAGCAAATCGCCATGGCCGCCATTCTTTTTCGGCAGGCCCTTGCCCTTCAGGCGGAAGACCTTGCCCGAATCGGTCCACGGCGGAACTGACAGCGCAACCTTGCCGTCGAGCGTCTCGACCGTGACCTTGCCGCCGGTGACGGCGGTTGCCAGCGGCAGGTCTCCCTGCATGCGCAGATCGCTGCCGTCGACTTCAAAAACCGGATGCCGCACGAAATGCAGGGTCACCAGCGCATCGCCCGGCTTGGTTCCCGGCCTGTGCTCGCCCTGGCCGGCAAGGCGCATGGTCTGTCCATTGCTCGCCCCGGCCGCGATGGCGAAGGACAGCGTCTTGCCGGAAGGCAGGCGCACCGTAGCCTTGCCGCGCGCCAGATCCTCGACCGTCACATTGGCCTGGGCGCGCACATCGCGATCGCCGCCGCGCTCCGGCTGCGCGCCGAAGCCTCCCGCGCCGAAGGACTGCTCGAAGCCGCCCGGACCGCCACCCGCCCTGAAGGTGCGCGCGCGGCCCGCGCCGCCGCGCCCGAACATGCCGCCGAACAGCTCATTGATCAGGTCTTCGGCGCCAGCCTGTCCGGCCTGGCCGCGCCCGGGATTGAAGCCCTGCGCACCTGCGCCCGCAAAGCCTTCAAATCCCTGGAATTTCGGTTTTCCCTCGGCGTCTATCTCACCGCGATCGAACTGACCGCGTTTTTCCTTGTCGCCAAGAATTTCGTAAGCTCTCCCGATCTCTGCGAATTTTTCCTTCGCACGCGGGTCGTCGCTGTTGCTGTCGGGATGGTACCGCTTGGCCAGCGAGCGATAGGCGGACTTGACCTCTTTTTCGCTGGCCGATTTGGCGATCCCGAGCACCGAATACGGATCGCGCATGATGCCCCTCGAATGCCTGCCTCGAATGCCTGAATGAAATCGCCGAACGCCTGCCGGGCATGGCTTCGCCCCGCAGGCAGTTCGACTGTTGTATTCCATATGGGAATTGTCCGCACCAGTTTCCATGGGCGGCGCGAGGCTATTGTGCATGCCGGCGGAGATCGACGGGGCAGACCGCCTGTCAGCCTTCGTCGCGGGAGAACCAGGAAAGGACCCAGAAATCGTCCTGCAATTCGCAGGTCTCGCCATTGTAGAGCGAGATCCCCACGAAGCTGTCGACCGTGGTCTTGAATTTCTTGCAGTTCTGGCCGTGATTGCCGATGAAGCGGTCGATCGCCATGATCGTCCCGCGATTGCCGGTGTCGGGATTCGTCCAGGCGAGGGCGCTGACCGGTTCGCGGCCGGTGGGCGCTTCCGCCACAACACTCTTGATGAGATCGGCGTCGCTGCTTTCGATCCCCTCCGCCTTGATCGGCTTCGTTACGGAACTGGTGACGATCGCCGGCTCGCTTTCCAGATGCGCAGTGCGTGAAATCGAGCATCCGCCCAGCGCCAGGGCCACCAAAGCGCAAGCTGCCGGCTTGAGAATCCGTCTCGCAGGAGTATGGTCTCCCGGCGCCTGCTTCAGCGCGACAGTTCCTTGCGACGTCGGATTTGCGGCGAAAATTTCCCGGTACGAATACCGGGCGGGATGCAATACAGCATCGCGCATGACAAGCCCCACAAAATACACGGGATGACTACAGTGGATCACGATCCCTCTTCTGAGTTAACAAAGGGTAACCAGACCAGCGAAAAACCGATGAAAATCTTCGCGGACTGGCTGCTGATGGCCGAGAAATCGGAGCCGAACGATCCGAGCGCGATGTCGCTGGCGACGGTCGATCCCGATGGCCTGCCCAATTGCCGGATGGTGCTGATGCGCCGGCACGACGAGCGCGGCCTGGTGTTCTTCACCAATTTCCAGAGCGCCAAGGGCGGCGAACTGCTTTCCTCGGGCAAGGCCGCTGCGTGTTTCCACTGGAAAAGCCTGCGCAAATCGGCGCGTTTCCGCGGCCTGGTCGAGACCGTGAGCGAAGCGGAGGCCGACGAATATTTCGAGTCGCGGGCCCGTGGCAGCCGCATCGGGGCCTGGGCGTCCAAGCAGTCGCGTCCGCTCGAAAGCCGGTTTGCGCTCGAGAAGGAGGTCGCCCGCTATGCGGCCCGTTTCGGCACCGGCGTCATTCCGCGTCCCGAATACTGGTCCGGCTTCCGCATCCGACCCCTATCGATCGAGTTCTGGAGCGACGGCAATTTCCGGCTGCACGACCGTCTGCGCTTCGACCGCGAGACGCTGGAAGCGCCATGGACGACATCCCGGCTCTATCCCTGACCGGCGAATGACGGCGCCCCGGCGGGGCGGCAGGCGCGGATCAGCGCGGCGAACTGTCTCCTCCCTTGTCGCCGCCATAATCTCCGCCGTTGTCGCGGCCGCCTTCATCCCGGTCGGGGCCGGCGTCGCCATTATTGTTGTTGCGGGTACGGTTTTGCTGCAGTTCCAGCGCGGCGCGTGAAGTGCAGGAAACGGTCGGGGCGCGCCAGCGCCTTTCGAAGCGTCCCTGCTTCGACAGCAGGTTGAAGTCGGTTCTTTCCTGTGCGGCGGTACGGCTGGCGCTGCGCAGGAACGGCTTCCTCTCGACCTCTTGCGGGGAACGAACCTCGATGATGTCGCAGGAGCGGCTGGCGGTCAGGCATGAATTGTTGAGCGAGCAGACGCGCACCACCCCCCTGAGCAGCACCACATTGGTAACGCCGCCCTCGCCGACATAGACATCGAAGATCGTGCCGCGCACGCCGATGGTGGAGAGCGGCGTCTTGACGGTGAAGGTTCCCTTGGCCGAATTGCCGCTGATGAAGCGGAAGGCGCCCTTCGCCACATTCAGCGTGGCCGATTCGAACCCCGTACCCCCGACCACGAAATCGTCGAGCGAAATCTCGGCGTTTTCGCCCACCAGAACCTTTGAATCATCGTTCAGCAGCAATTCGCCGAAGGAACGCTGCCCGGCCCGGACGAATTCCGATTCGAACACCGGATCGGATGCCTTCAGCCTGCGCTCTCCGGCGGAGGCGGTAACCTCGTTCTGGATGCGGGAGGCCTTGCCCACCGCGACCGCGGCGGATGTCGCACTTGCTGGGGTGGGCGATTGCGCCATGGATGTCTCGGGCCAAAGCGCCGAAACGGCCACAGCCACGATTGCAGGCAGGAGCATTCCGGAAAGTATCGCAACGAAACGCTTGCGGGCAGGGCCGTCGCGGCCAAGGGG
The DNA here is from genome assembly GCA_030428345.1 of Alphaproteobacteria bacterium. GTDB lineage: Bacteria > Pseudomonadota > Alphaproteobacteria > Rhizobiales > Rhizobiaceae > BOKV01. The sequence continues at coordinate 8,133 of JAUIBM010000101.1, forward strand.
CAAACGACTTCGGATCGGCATTGGCTATTGCTCCCGCATGTGAATAGCTGCGCCCCGACGCGCTATATGGTCAGGAATCCGTCAGATGTAAACCCGATACGGGCCGCCTTCGGCAAATCCGGCGATCGAGGTCAGGCCGCGGTGCCCCCGACCGTCACTGCGTTCATGCGCAGGGTCGGCTGACCGACCCCGACTGGCACCGATTGGCCGTTCTTGCCGCACATTCCCACGCCCTTGTCGAGTTCCAGATCATTGCCGACCATGGTCACGCGCTTCATCGCCGCCGGTCCCGAGCCGATGAGATTGGCGCCCTTGATCGGCTCGGCCTTGCGCCCGTC
>JAUIBM010000102.1 GCA_030428345.1 Alphaproteobacteria bacterium
CGCGCAGTTCTTCGCGGACGCCCTGCCCGAGGCGGTCTCGTTCCTCGACCCGCCGACGCGGGCATTGCTGCGCATCGTCCAGCAGGCGCGGCCCGAGGATGTCGAGCGGGTGCGCGAGCGATATGCCGAAATCGACATCCGAGCGGAAGTCGCGCCATTCTTTGGCGACATGGCCCGCCGCATCGCCGCCGCACATTTCGTCATCAGCCGCGCGGGAGCTTCCACCGTCTCCGAACTTGCGGTGATCGGCCGCCCGGCGATCCTGGTTCCCTATCCCTATGCCCTCGACCACGACCAGGCGCTGAACGCGCGGGCGATGGCCCAGGCCAAGGGCGCTGAAGTCGTCGCGCAGAGCGAGATGAACTCCGAATGGCTGGCGCGTCGGCTGCGGGCCGCGCTTGCTAACCCCAAGGGACTTGCGCAAATGGCGCAAAACGCCAAAAAGACCGGCAGGCCGGACGCGACGGCAATGCTCGCCGATTGCGTCGAGCGCGTCGCCTCGCCGGCAGCCGCCAACAATCCGGGATGAACCTTCGATGAAAATGCCTGAATCAATCGGTCTCGTGCATTTCGTCGGGATTGGCGGCATCGGCATGAGCGGCATCGCCGAGGTGCTGCACAATCTCGGCTACAAGGTCCAGGGCTCGGACCAGTCCGAGAGCGCCAATGTCCAGCGGCTCCGCGACAAGGGGATTCCCGTCGCCATCGGCCAGAGGGCCGAGAATATCGGCGAGGCCGAGGTCGTCGTCGTCTCGACCGCGATCCGCCAGGACAATCCCGAGCGGGTCGAGGCGCGCGAGCGCCATCTGCCGATCGTGCGCCGCGCGGAAATGCTCGCCGAGCTGATGCGCTTCCGCAAGGCGATCGCGATTGGCGGGACCCATGGCAAGACCACCACGACATCGATGGTCGGTACGCTGCTGGAGGCCGGCGGAATGGACCCGACCGTCATCAATGGCGGCATCATCAACGCCTATGGCACCAATGCGCGCATGGGCGAGGGCGACTGGATGGTGGTGGAGGCGGATGAATCCGACGGCACCTTCCTGAAATTGCCGGCCGATGTGGCGATCGTCACCAATATCGATCCGGAACATCTCGACCACTATGGCAGCTTCGACAATGTGCGGGCCGCCTTCCGCAATTTCGTGGAGAATGTGCCGTTCTACGGCTTTGGCGTCATGTGCCTCGACCATCCGGAAGTGCAGGCGCTCGTTGCAAAGATCTCCGACCGCAAGGTCGTTACCTACGGCGCCAATCCGCAGGCCGATGTGCGCTATTTCGACGTGGTTCCCGAGGGCGGCAGGAGCCGGTTCTCGGTCGCGCTGCATGACCGCAAGAGCGGAACGAGCGAACTGATCGAGGATCTGGTGCTGCCCATGCCCGGGCGGCACAACGTCGCCAACGCCACCGCTGCTATCGCCGTGGCTCACGAACTCGGGATTCCGGCCGAGGCGATCCGCTCGGGCCTTGCCGGATTCGGCGGGGTCAAGCGGCGCTTCACCCATACCGGCGCGTGGAACGGTGTGGAGATCTTCGACGATTATGGCCACCATCCCATCGAGATCGCCGCGGTGCTGAAGGCGGCGCGCGAATCGACCGGGGGGAAGGTGATCGCTGTGAAGCAGCCGCACCGTTATTCGCGCCTGCACGATCTGTTCGACAGCTTTTGCGGCTGCTTCAACGACGCCGACATGGTGCTTGTCGCGCCGGTCTATTCCGCAGGCGAGGCGCCGATTGCGGGCGTTGATTCCGCGGCGCTGGTCGCCGGCCTCAAATCTGGCGGACACCGCAACGCGCGGCTGATCTCGACCCCGGACGAGATCGCGCCGATCATCGCGAAGGTCGCCCAGCCGGGAGATTATGTCGTGTTTCTGGGGGCGGGCAACATCACCCAATGGGCCTACGCCCTGCCGAAGGAACTGGCCGAACTGACGGCCAGGGGCGAATAGCGGTGTCGGGGGCGGCGCTGCAGGCGCGGCTTGCGCCGCTTGTCGCGGGCGTTCGCGGCCGCATCGCGATCGACCAGCCGATGGCGCGCCTCACCTGGTTCCAGGTCGGCGGGCCGGCCGATCTGCTGTTCCAGCCGGCCGATGCCGACGATCTCGCCGCCTTCCTGTCAGTATTGCCCGCAGACGTTCCGGTAACAGTCGTGGGCGTCGGCTCCAATCTGCTGGTGCGCGACGGCGGCATCGAGGGCGTCGTGATCCGCCTTTCGGCGCGGGGGTTCGGCGGCATCGACTTGGTGCAGGGCGGGCGCATTCGCGCCGGCGCGGCCGTGCTCGACAAGGCGCTGGCGGCCTTCGCCCTGGAACACGGAATCGGCGGGTTCGAGTTCTATCACGGCATTCCGGGTGGGATCGGCGGCGCATTGCGCATGAATGCCGGTGCCAATGGCGCGGAAACCACCAACCGGGTCGTCTCTGTCGAGGCGGTGACGCGGGACGGGCGCAAGCTGGTGCTGAGCCATGGCGACATGGGCTATTCCTATCGCCACAGCGCCGCGCCCGGCGACATGATCTTCACGCATGCGGTGTTCGAGGGCGTTGAAAAGCCGCGCGAGGAAATCCGCGCCGAGATGGATCGCGTGCAGCATCACCGCGAGACGGTCCAGCCGGTCAAGGAAAAGACCGGCGGCTCCACCTTCAAGAATCCGGACGGACATTCGGCGTGGAAGCTGATCGACGAGGCCGGAATGCGCGGAGCGAAAGTCGGCGCGGCGCAGATGAGCCCGATGCACTGCAATTTCATGATCAATACCGGCGGCGCGAGCGCCGCGGATCTGGAAACCCTCGGCGAAACGGTCCGCCGCCGGGTGCTGGAGAATTCCGGCGTCGATCTGCACTGGGAGATCAAGCGGATCGGCCGGGCCGGCTGAGGCCGCGGAACTGCGCCTCGACCGCGATCACGCCCTTTGTTGCGAGCGGCGCAGCACCTGGGAGGGGGGCTCGCCAAAGGCGTTGCGGTAGGCCTGGGAAAACCGTCCGAAATGCGAAAAGCCGCAATCCATGGCGATGTGGCTGACGGTGTCGGCCTGGCCGGCCGAGAGCAGGCGCGAATGGGCCGCCTCGAGCCGGATTCTTGCGAGGAACTCCAGCGGGGTGGCGTTGTGGCGCTGGCGGAATGCAATTTGCAGCGTCCGCTCCCCGATCGACAATTGCCGGGCGATGTCCGAGATCGAGATAGCCTCGAAAAAGCGCTCCCGCATGATTTCCTCCGCCTTGCGCGTGAGGGCGAGCGACGCCGAGGGCGTGCTCCTGGCGGCGAGGTCGCTGGCGGCATCCTGCATTGCCGCGTTGACATATTCCCAGATCATCTTGACCGCCGCCTCCTGGGCGCGGGGCCGATGCATCGGCGAACCGGGTCGGTCGAGTTCGTTGTACAGGTGCCTGACAAAGGGATGCAGGCCCGCGTCAAGGCGCGTCGAAAGGTCCGGACCGATCGCCAGCGCGTTCCAGTCCGGCGCGTCCGAGGGCACCAGGACGGCGAGCGCCTCGTAGCGCGGCGCGGACAGGGGGCGAACACTGGTCGTGCGCCGGTTGGGACCGAAGATCAGGGCCTCTCCCGTCGCCGCTCCCAGTTCCTGCGCTCCTGTGCGCACGTCCACCCTGCCGCGCAGGGGAAGCAGGATCGTCACATGCTTCCGCTCGGACAGTTCGATCGTGTGTCCCGACGAGTGAATGCGCCAAAGCGTGGCCCCGGCCGATCCGAGGGTTCCGAAACGGGTTTGCAGCGAGCCGGTCCGCGGATCGGAAAACGCGAAGCTTCGAATGTCGGAAAACATGTCGACCCCGCCAGCATCGCCGCGGGGGCGGGCGAATATCTTCTGGCCTGTCTTGAAGAAAGCTGCGCCTTCTGCGCTGCAACCCATCATCCATCTCCCATTCGGATCGATCATTTCCGGTTGAATCAGGGGCGACTTCACTAAACTTGTCGAATTTCCGTGCCGTGCAGGATGTATCGTCTGTTTGTTTTTTTGGTGACAGCTACGGAACTTGGATAGTGAATTCGCCAAACGGATATCGCCTTCAAGCTCCCACATATAAACAGGGCCGCAAATATCAAGATTGCTTGGCTGTTTATTGCCAGGCATGGCGGCGGCCGTGACGCCATCAAGAGCGTTTCCGGTCGGAATTGCGCCTGGGAGGAATCGTGCTGATGAACCGTCGACTTCTGGAACCCGGTCTTTCGCGCCGCGCCCTGATCGCGGGCTCGGCCGGAGTGGCGGTCTTTTGCGCCGTGCGTTTCGGCTTCGCCGCGCAGGTGATCAAGGCGGTGGAAGAACTCAAGCCGGGAGAATTCACCTGGCATCCGGAGCGCTCGCCCGAGGGGCCGGTGATGATCGTCGTCTCGCTGCCGGAGCAACGGGTCCATGTCTATCGTAACGGCGTGCGAATCGCGGTGTCCACGTGCTCGTCGGGGAAGCCCGGGCACGAGACGCCGACGGGGATATTCACCATCCTGCAGAAGGACAAGAACCACCGCTCCTCGACCTACAACAACGCGCCCATGCCGAACATGAACCGGCTGACCTGGAGCGGGGTCGCGCTGCATGCGGGCAATCTGCCGGGCTATCCGGCCTCGCACGGATGTGTTCGCCTGCCGCTGGACTTCTCCGAGAAGCTGTTCACCGTCACGCATGTGGGCACGCCGGTGATCCTGAGCGGTGCGCATACCGATCCCTATGAACTCACCCATCCGGGGATGCTGCTCGGAGACTATGCCGAGCAGGAGGCGGAGCAAGCGGTCGGGGCGCTAAAGGGGAAGTCGCATCCGAAGGACTGGAGCGGCGGCGAAACCTATCCCGTGACGACCGTGCTGGCCTCTTCCCACGACAGTTCGATCGCGCTGCTACAGGACGGGCGGGACATCGCCAAGGGCAAGCTGACCATCCGGGGGCCGCGCAAGCTCGGCGAGCATGTCTTCGTTCTGCGCGGGGCATCGGGAAATCGCCTTTCCTGGCATGGCGTGAGCCATCACGCGGATCCCGCATTCCCGCTCTCGCAGGAAGACGCGCTTGTTTCCCGCCTTTCCGGGGATCGCTCTTTCGTCGCGGAACTGAAGCGCCACATGCATCCGGGGATGATGATGGTCGTAACCGATCTGCCGACCAGTGCCGGGCGGCGGTCCGACCGCGATTTCGTGATCATGAACGTCTCGTGAAGCGCGTGACGGGCCGGATTTCGAGTCACTGAAGCGGCAACATGAACTGGAGCGCCAACATGCGGCCGAATGCCCTTTCGATGCCTTTGCTCGTCGGCCTGATGCTGGCCGGGTGTTCGCAGACCACGGGCGACTATCCGGGCGGCGCCGATGCTCCGCTGCGAACAGGAAGCGCGACGGACGAACAGGCCTGCCTCACCGCCGTCGGCAGGGAGGCGAGGAACTCCGTCACGATACTCAGCTCCGAATTCTCGCAGGCCAATACCTTGGTGATGGTCGGCGTCGGTCCCCAGAAGGCGCCGTGGCGCTGCCTGGTTTCCGGCGGCGTTGTCGCCGAGGTGAGCTTTGCAGGAAGCGAAGGCAGCCTGTGAGCAGGTCGGTCCCTTGCGAACACCCCGCATGCAATCGAGCCGCGCCCGGCGTGCGGCGATGAAACGAGAAAGGCGAACGACAATGATGAAGAACCTTTGGTTGGCAGCGACGGTGCTGATGTTTGCAACGGCCAGCGCTCCGGCGTCGGCGAACGACAAGGACGAAGCGAAGGCGGTCGTGGGCGCGCTCATTCTGCTGGGCGCCGCGGCCATGGCGCATCATGAAGATCATCATCACGGCGGGCGCCACCATGACCGCGAGGACCACGAAGCCTCCTTCGAGCGGGGTTACCGCGATGGCCTGCACAATGCGGAATACGATTCCCGTCATTCCAACCGCGAATATGGCGAAGGCTATTCCGCCGGAATGAAGGAGAGGGACAACCGGCTGGCGCATCGCCGCAACAACGACAACGGCGCGCCGAACGCTCCGAGCCTTTCAATGCGTGCATGCGTGGGCGAGGCGTCGGCCAAATGGGGGCGGAATCCGCGCGACATCGTCGTCGTGAAGACGCGCAAGGCAGCTTCCAATGATTTCTATGTCGAAGTCGCCGCCGGCCACAAGCACGGCAATTGCGAAGTCAGCGCTTCCGGCGAGGTCTACCTCTTCCAGAACGGACGCATCTGATCTCCCACGGCCAGACCGCGACGACAGCCGGGTGAGCGTCCCTCGAATGGCGAAATGACTTTCACGGAACCCAACAGGCAGGGAAATCATGAAGAGCTTGGCTGCATTCGCCGCCCTCGCGCTCGCGTCCACCACCCTGGCGCAAGCGCAGTCGCCCGAATACATGATCGAGGATTGCGCCAATAACGGCGCGATCTTCTTCCAGGATTTCGAGGCGAAGTCCGAAACAAAATATGAGGGACAGCGCACGGACGGCACGCATGCCGTCAACGGCACGATCGATCTGGAAACGCGCAGCGAGGACTTCCAGTGCTCGTATAATGCCGCCGGAGACACGCTGGTCGACTTCTTTGCCGAAGGCAAATCCTGGCCGGGCTTCGTGCGCGGCGAGGGCAGCCCGCATCAGTCCGACTCGCAGGGAGGCGGCGATGCGGCGCAGGGCAGTGGGGCGCCAGGCGGCCTTACCGCCGAGGTCCAATTCGATCGGGGCAAGTCCGGGGCGCGGCTTTCCGGGACGATCACGGGAAATGACTATTTCGACTACACGCTCGGCGCGAAGGAGGGGCAGACGATGTCTGTCGATCTGAAGGTCGCCGGCACGAACGGCAATGGCACCATCTACTTCAACATCCTGCCGCCCGGCAGTTCGGACGTCGCGGATTATATCGGCTCGATGGACGGGAACTCCGCCAGAATGCAGCTCCGGCAATCGGGCGTCTACACCATCAGGGTCTATCTGATGGGCAATGACCGCGACACCGACAAGACCGTCGGATACACGGTCGACGTCTCGATCCGCTGATTACGGCAAGAGCGGAGCGGGATCGCCCCGGCCCCGCGTCACCGCTCAATTCTTGATGCAGAACCGATAGCTGGCGGCCAGCACCTTGCGATCCATCGCCGACAAGGGGAGCTCCGCCCGCAATTCGCCGCCATCGGACTGGCCCAGGAACATGCTGAAGGCGAGTTTGCGAGCGTTGATCACGGATTGCGCCTGGGCGTCATCGAGCGCCAGTTCGGCTGCCTTGTCGCCGGGCGCGCGAACCCGGTCTGAACCAATGTCGATCCTCGTTGCATCGTCCACCAACAGCACCGCCCCTGGCAGGTTTGCCGCCGGCAGCGCGGAATCGGCCGATACCAGCATGAAGGGCCGTCCCGCGCGGCAATAGGCTGTCAGCTGCGTGATGATGTCGTAGAGGCGGGTGGGGGCCTTGCGCCGGCTCGCCGCGACGACGCCTTCCTGGTAGGGCTCCAGGTAGAACTCGCCAAATCCTTCCGGCGTCACCAGATCGTATTCCTCAAGCGCCTGCCGGTCGGGAACGAACATGTCGTCTGATGCGGCTTCCGTCCCTAGCGCGAAGATGCGGGCGTCGGCGCCCATTTCCAGCAGATAGGCGACGAGCTGGCTCGATATGCGCTGGGCGGTAGTCAGTGCCGCGGCGAGGTCGACGCCGGCCGATTCGGCCGCCTTGGCGGAACTTGCGAGCGAGAACTGGTGGAAGCCGAGCGTGTTGCCTTCCGCCACCTGCCGCACTGTTCCACCTAGAAAGGCATAGGCGCAGGCGCTCAGGCAATTGCCGCCCGAAGCGATCTCCCCGAAGGTGCCGTCCTGCTTCCATATGCCGATCTGCGTTTCGAATCCCGCCTCGCGGATCATCCGGCCAAGCTTCAACCCGGCCGAGAGCGAGCCGCCCGGACTGTCGAAGAGCACCTTGTTTCCGTCGGAGTGCTCCTTCTCCAGATAGGTGCGGAAGGCGTCCGGCGTTCCGGCGACGATCTGGCCCGAGGCGACGGCGAAGCAGGAGGCGGCCGAATTGCCGAGACAAGCATTTTCGAAGCTCATGTCGGCCGCGCCTGCCTTTGCGGAAAGCGCCGCCCCCGCAAAAAGTGCCGTTAGGAAAGCTGCCTTGCGCAATGTCGCCATCTGCCGAACCTCGTTTTGACTCACTTTCGGGAAAAAACCTTCCGCGCGCCCCGGTGTCAACGCAGTGGGATATCCGACGCTCCGGGTCACGATATGCGGCGACAACTTTGCAACACCGCAGACTCGGCGATGCAAATATTTGAATCGGAAGACTTGTCAGCGAATCCAAGCTCTGATTCTGTCTCCCTGCGCGGTTTTCAGTGATTTGAGTCGGTTTTGCGTGAACCGTTTCCGTATTGGCGACGGCAGCAGAATTGCGAGTCGCGGGAACCTGGAATTGAAGGAGGCATATCGAGAATGGCGGGAAAGCACATTGCGATGCTGATGGGCGGATGGT
>JAUIBM010000103.1 GCA_030428345.1 Alphaproteobacteria bacterium
GCCGCAAGGGGTACACCGTCGAATATTTCCCACCCGCGATCTACGGCCCCCATTGCAATCTGCGCGTCTTCCAGGAACGCTTTACACTTGCCTGGCGCAAATGGAGCGTTGGGGCGCTGATCGATCTTTCCGCGCCCGGCTTTTTGCGGCCGCGCATCCGCGGACTGGCGTTCACCGAGGCAAAGCCGGTTCGCGACGAGGAGAGCCGCAAATGGGAGCGTCTTGTGCCGGCCCTGCCTCGCGCGCCCACGCCGGACATCGCCGCGCTCAAGGCCGAATACGCCTCTCGCGGCCTCAGACAAAAGCCGGACAATTTCGTCCTCTACCGCATCATCGGCAACGACCTCTATCCACGGCATGAGAAGGGTCAGTCGCTACGCAATGTCCGCTTCATCATCGACAATGAGCCGGACCTGTCGGGCTGCGAGAAGCGCTGGATCATCAACCGCATTTTCGATCCCGAACACAAGGCCGCGATTGTTTCGCTGCTGGAGCAGAACGGCCAGGCCTTCACCGCAATTCCCTTCGAGGCGGATGAATACCGCGCCGCAGACTGGGATTTCAGCGGATTTTCAGCGCCGGACCTGATGATATCGAAGAGCTTCCAGGGGATGAGCCCGCGCATGCGCATGCGCGTTGAGGCGCGCGCGCGCCGTCTGAAGGTCAATTACGCCGTGAACAACAATGGCGCGCGCAATTTTGCCCTGCGCGAGGGCCGCGCGCGGGCGAAATGGGTGCTGCCATGGGACGGAAACTGCTTCCTGACCGCCGAGGCGTGGGAGCAGCTGTCACAAGCCGTGATGGCGGCGCCCTACATAAGATATTTCATCACCCCCATGGCCCGTATCGTCGACAACGACGCCCTTCTGCAGCCGGGATTTGTGGCGGAAGCGGTCGAGGAACCGCAAATGCTGTTTCGCGCGGACGCCGAGGAAGAGTTTGACGAAGACTATCCCTATGGCCGTCGGCCCAAGGTGGAATTGTTCTGGCGGCTAGGCGTTCCGGGCAGTTGGGACAATTCCCGAGACGACGTCTGGGATCTTCCCCGTCCGGCTCGCAGCGAGCAGGCAGGCCAGTTCGGGCAGGCAGGCTGGGTTGCTCGGCTTTCATCGGGCATGGCTGAACTGGAGGCCACCTCGCGCATGAGCCAGGCAGGACGCGAACTCGCCCGAAACGAGGCGATAGCGACGACGCTTGACGATCTGGACACCGCCTTATTGCGAAGCGGGTTCAATCCCGCACGCCTGACGGCCTATGACGAAACCCACCTAGCGGCGCTGAAGGCTGCAAAGCCCGCCTCGCCGATTGGCGTCTGGCGAGCCAGGCTGGCGGAGGAAGCCCAGGCCGCTCTGGCGCGCGGCCCCTACTCGGTCATCGACAAGACGAGCCTGCCTCCCAGCGGCGACCGGCAGGACTATTGGCACCCGGCGCCCTATTGGTGGCCCAATCCGGTCACGCTCGACGGACTGCCCTATGTCCGCCGCGACGGCGAGCGGGCGCCGGGAACCGTGCTTTATGACCCGCAAAGCGACCGCTACGACCGCACCCGGCTGCAGCGGATGTTCGACGACGCCACCGTGCTGGCCCTGGCGTGGAGCGTCACCGGCAGGAAAACCTTCGCCAGGCATGGCGCAAGGCTTGTCCGGACCTGGTTTGTCGACCCGCAGACGCGCATGAACCCGCATTTGAGATTTGCACAGGTCCGCCCCGGGCACGAAGACGCAGAACCCGCCGGCTGGGGTCTGATCGAGATGAAGGATATGTATTTCTTCCTCGATGCCGTTCGCCTGCTGGAACGCTCGGGCGCGCTGGCGGCCGACGAGCTGACGGCGTTTCGCCAGTGGCTATCCGAATATCTGGCCTGGATCCGCGAAAGCCCGCATGGGTTGAGCGAACGCCAGTCGCGCAACAATCACGGCGCCGCATACGACCTTCAGGTGGGCGCGATTGCGGCCTATCTCGGCGATGTCGAACTGTTGCTGCGCACCTTCCGCGACAGCAGGGCGCGACTTCTGACGCATTTCGACGCCGACGGCAGCCAACCGCTAGAGCTGACCCGCACCCAGACAGCCCATTATGTCTGCTTCAATCTTCAGAACTGGATCAATCTCGCCACGCTGGCGGGACGCTGCGGCTGCGATCTGCGCGAGTTCGCCGGGGCCGACGGGCGCAGCCTTCGTCGAGCCTTCGAGTGGTTGCTGCCGCTACTGGCCGGGAACGAGTGGCCGTATGAGCAGATCCAACCCTTCGACGCCAGAAGGCGCTTTGCGCTTTCGCTCGGCTATCGCGGCCTGTTCGGCGAACCAGCTCCGGACGAGGGGATTGCGCCTATCCCGGACCCGATCGATCTGCCGGCAATCTATTTCCCGCATGACGGCATCAAGCCCTTCTGGCTGATCGACCATGCAGGCCACCCGTTCGCTCCCGCGTCTGTCGGCCGCGAGCCCGCTCCGATTGAGGAGGAACAGCCGGCGATCTGAGACGGCGTCCGGCCGAGGCTTATCCCGCGCGCATTGCCGCCTGCGCGCAGAAGCATGCGGCAGACGCCTGCTTGTCGGCTCGCGCATTGGCGACATCCAGTTGCATCCGCACATGTCTGATCTCCGCCGCTTCACCGCGAGCTTCCAGACAATCGTGCAATCCTTTCAGGGCCCACACATTGCGCGGGTGGATCGAAGCCCGGGACAGCTTGCCGCCAAGTCCCAGATCCTCGCGAAAGACGATCTCCGCCTCTTCATGCCGCCCCTGCTCGAGCAGCAGCGCGCCCAGCGCGTGGCGAGCCGGCTGCATCCACCCCCAGGGTTCGTCATAGGGCAGATTGTCATCGGCCTCCACGGCGCGGCGTAACGCGGCGAACGCCTCGTCGAATTCGCCCTTGCGATAGGAAATCTCGCCGCGCAGCATATGCCGTGCGATCTGCAACAGATCGACGATGCGGTTGTTGTGCAACAGGCGCGTTTCGGGGACGCGCTCGCAGGCAGCAAGGAACAGGCCCTCCTCCGCCTGCGCGGCGGCGACATCGCCTAGTGCGGCGTGGGCGACTCCACGGGCGTAATGCGTGTTTGCCGTAAGGGACGCATAGAGCGATTGGTCCTCGGGCAGCGGCAGGGCGATCGCCTCGCGCCATTTGCCGAACCGGACCAGCACATGCGGCTCCAGCGCCAGATAGCTCTCGAAATAATCTGCCATGGGGGGCGAGGCGACACGCAGGAACGCTTCGGGCGTCGTCTCCTTCAACCCGCGCACCGCTTCCATCGCCGGCTCGAACTGCCCCTGAAACATCCCGCCATAGATCACGAAGTGGTAATTGTGCATCCGGTAGCCGGTGTAGAAATTGAATGCGCCCTGCTGCTCGTAGAATTTCAGATCGGCCGCCACGGCCTTCTGGTTCCACACCACCGCATCGCGATATTCGCCGCACAGCACGTCGATATGCGTCGGCATGTGCACCAGATGCCCGGCGTCGGGGACCAACTCGCGCAGCGCGTCCGCCGCCTTCAAGGCCTTCTCCGGGAAGGGCGACATTTCCATCAGGTGGATATAGAGATGCAGAATGCCCGGATGACGCATGGCGCGGGCGTCCGTGTCCAGCGCCTTCTCCAGCACCTGCCGGCACTCAAGCGTGTCCGAACCCGGAGCGGGCTTCCCGTTCCGCAGATCCCACATCTTCCATGGCGTGCGGTTGAGCAGCGCCTCGGCGAAGATGGTGCGGACATCGAGATCACCCGGATGGGCGGCCAACGCCTGGCGCATGGCGTCGGCGTATGCATCGATCCAGGGTTGCTGATCCTCTATCGGCGTGCGTTGCGGATAGCGTGCCGGCAGTGCCTCGATCAGGGCGCGTTCCGGCCCGCTTGCCCCCTCGATACGGGCCAGGGCTTCGCTGGTCGCGTCGAATGCCGCCGCCAGCGCAGCCGCCCGCCCGGCCGCATCGAACAGTTCCCAGGGCATGTTGTAGTTCGGGCCGGAGGCATAGGCTATGCCCCACCAGGCCATGGCGCAATCCGGATCATGCTCCAGCGCCTTGCGATAGCAGGCGACGGCCTCCTCATGATGATAGCCGAAGGTCCAGTTGAGGCCGCGATCGAACCAGAGCTGTGCATCCGGCGATGCCGTCGTGACCGGCAGGCTGTATGTTCCGAGGTCGAAGTAGTCCATGCTTCCACCCTTGCGGCAACGAAACCACATGAACCTTGCGTCCATTGGTCGGCCGTTGCAAGCCGCGAAGGTTGATCTAGCCCAGTTCCATGCTGGCGACGGCGAAGGGCGGCGCGGTTTCGGGCGTGCCAGATCTGTACATGCGCGCGGTTTCGAAACCCGGCGTAAAGCCCGACGCCAGCAGAAAGTCGACAAATCCGCCCGCTGTTTCCGGAACATCGACATGCACGGTATCGATCCCTGCGGCCAGTCCCTCCAGCAGCTTTCGCGCGTCCGCCTCTTCCATCGCAACGATCGGACCGATCTTCCAGCCTTCGCGGCATTGCCGGGCGACGCCATATCCCAAGATCGCCCCGTCGCGGATGACCGCCAGCGCCTTGTGCGGCGGCTTCAGCCAGCCCTCGAGAAAGGCGGGCCTCGGACCGGGAAAGAAGCGCCGGTCGAGCGCCGCGGTCGCGGCGTGCATTTCCGCCGTCAGGCGCGAAAGACCGGCATCGGCCGTCCCGCCAGCAAACCGGCCGGTATAGCGCACGGTGCGATAGGCGACCTCGAAACCCATCGAACGGTAATTGGCCTGCTGCTCGGCAACGCCGTCCAGACCGATGATGCGGCTGCCGAGCCGTTCCATGCCCGCTTGCCATACGGCCTTGCCATGTCCCCTGCCGCGCAGGTCCGGCCGGCTGATATAGAGCCCGATGAAACCGAAATCCGCGCCATAGGCGACCGCCGCGATGCCGGCTGCCATCTCCTCGCCGACAAAGGCGCCGATGAAACCGTCCGGATCAGCGGCGTGAAAGAGCGCCGCATCGCGCAATCCTGGATTCCAGCCCTCTCCCGCCGCCCAGTCGATCAGGAGCGTCACTTCGCCAGGTTGGAGCGGCCTTATCGTTCTGCTCGCGGAACTCATGCATCAAGCGATAACGCCGCAAGGCAATTGCGCCAAGAGGCCAGGGCAGGATTTGTGCGCCGGAGCGGCCAGCCGGCGCCCTCAGAAGGCGCGCATCGCGTTACGTGTGCGCTCCATGAAGCGAACCCTTGTCTCGGGTGTTGAATTGTTCATGTCGTAATGGGCAAGATATTTGACAGGTGCGCCAGGCTTGATCACCGCCCGCAATCCACGGTTGACCACATTGCGCGGCGGATCGCCGAAGATCATCGCGCGGAGCCGCGAACTGCCGTAACTCGTCACTACCGCCACTTTCTTAATGTTGTGCAGATTGGGCCGGATCGAGCCGTCGACCAGCTTGAAGGAAACGCCGGGAAGGAACACGCGGTCGAAATAGCCCTTCAGGATTGCGGGATAGCCGAAATTCCACACCGGAAACGAAAGCACCAGCGCCTGTGCGGCAAGCAGCCTGGCGACATGCTTGCCGACCGGCGCGGTGTTGGTTTCGGTATCGTGATAGTCGAGGCGCTCCTCGCGGCTCATCACCGGATCGAACCCTTCCGCATGGAGATCGCAGTCGTCGACCTCGTGCCCTTTCGCCGTGAGTTCCTCGACGATGATGCGGTGCAGGCCGCCATTGTAGCTTTCGGCGACGGGGTGTGCGTGAACGACCAATACGCGCATCGTCAGTCCGCCTTCTGCAGCCCCTTGAACAGCCATATCCGGGAATCGCCGAAATCATGTTCCGGATTGTCCCAGGCGATCATCTTGCCCGGATTGAGCAGTCCCTTGGGGTCCGCCTCGCGCTTGAAGGCAAGCTGGTTGGCGTCGCTGCGCTTCATTCCGCCCTCTTCCAGCGTATAGCGGTGCGGATTGAAGATCGGCGCGCCCGTCTTCTCGAAGGTCGCGATGATTTCATCGAGCCGCGCCTCATCGCTGTAGCGCACCAGCGGCAGGGCCGAGCAGGTGACGTCGCCGTCGAAGCGCGTGAACTCCAGATGGCTGATCACCTCTCCCTCGAACAGGGTGTGCAGCTTCTCCACCAGCGCCAGATGATCCGGCGGCGGGTAATGAACCTGCAGATAGGTGATCGCCGGATCGATCTTCAGGGCCCTCAGCGTCGTGTGGTTCCAGGTCAGCTCATAGGCGGGCGGCAGTCCGGCGAGATCGGCCGGTTCGGCAGCTGCGGAATTGAAGGCGATCCGGCATTCATATTGCTCGGCGAAGGTAAGCAGGGCGTCAAGCGCATGCGGCGCGACCATGAGAATTACAAGATTGTCCCCCGGTTCCAGGAACTTGCGGTGCCGGCTGAAATAATCGTAGGGCGCGGGCGCTGAAATCACCGTATCGAGTTTCAGCAGGATGCCGTCCTCGCGACCCAGCGCGTCGGCGAAGCGCACGGCAGGCATGAAATCGTCGAACGCGACGATCACGTCCACCCAGTCATAGGCCGAGGTGAGCGGCATCTCGACTTCGGTGATGATGCCGTTTGTGCCATAGGCGTGCATCACCTTGTGCAGTTCCTTGCCGGTCAGTTCAAGAACGCGCGGTTCGGCCTCCATCGTCACCACGCGCAGGCGAATGACATTGCCCAGATTGCGCAGGCCGCCCCAGCGGATCGATCCGATGCCGCCCGAGCCGCCCGCGATGAATCCGCCGATCGTCGCCGTCTTTGCCGTAGACGAGAACATCCGTAGTTCCTGGCCGGAATGGGCGCGCGCCGCCTTGTCGATGTCCGCGATGATCGCGCCCGGCCCGCAGATGACGCGGCCGGGCTCGATCGCCGTGATCTGCGTCATGTCGGCGAGCGAGAGCACGGCCCCGCCGGAAAGCGGCATGGCCTGGCCGTAATTGCCGGTGCCGGCGCCGCGCGGCGTGACCGGAACATCGTGCCGGAAGCACGCCTTGAGCACCCGGATGAGTTCCGCCTCATTGGCCGGCGACACGACCAGATCACCGGTAACATGGTCGAGCCGTTCCTTGAGGACCGGCGAATACCAGTAGAAATCCCGGCTCTTCTGTTTGACGATGGCCGGATGGTCCTCGACCTTGATGCCTTCCAGTTCACCGCGCAGCGCTTCAATGTTCATGATGTCGTTTGCTCCATCAGGTGATCCAGTTCGCCATAGTCAGGGACGCGCGCGTCGATCGCGACGCCGCGCCTGAAGACAGTCCGGTCGCTTTCCGGGCGCGACAGCAATTCCGTCCAGCTTCGCCCCTTGAACAGGATGAAATCGGCCGGTCCGCCAACCGCCAGCCTTCCGACATCGCCGTCCAGCCCCATCGCATCGGCGGGATTCGCGAGTGCGGCCTTCGGCCAGTCCGCCACCGGGTGGTCGAAATGCGCGATCCGCGTCGCCATCCGGTAGACTTCCAGCATGTCGAGATCGCCATAGGCGTAGAACGGGTCGCGGGTATTGTCCGAAGCGACGCAGACATTGACGCCCCGCACCTTCAATTCGTGCAGCAGCGTGACGCCGCGCCAGCGAGGCGTGGTGTTGTCGGCCCGGCGATCCTGCAGGAAGAGATTGCACATCGGCAGCGAGACGACCGAGATCGGGGTCTGGGCCACAAGATCCAGCGTTCGCAGCACCTCGTCATCCGGCTGGCGCGCCAGCGCACAGCAATGCCCGACCAGAATGCGGCGCTCGAAGCGATGCCGGATGGCCGCCTCCGCGATCAGCCGCAAGGACACGGCCGAGACATCCTGCGTCTCGTCGGCATGGAAATCAAGATCGAGGTCGCGCTCGATGGCGTTCTCGAACACCCGGTCGAGCAGCGCCTCGATGTCCGGGACCATATAGGTGACGGCCCCCAGCACCCCGCCCGCCGCCTTGACACGATCTGCCAGCGCGCCGAACCAGCCAGCTTCGCGAACGCCATCGATGCCAATCAGGCTCGCCCCCTGCAAATCGATCCTGCCTGCCCAGCGCTCGCGAACCCGCTCGAACACTGGCCAGGAGATGGTCTCCTGCGGCGCGATCGAGTCGAGATGGGTGCGGATCGCCGCGGTTCCATGCGCATGGGCGCAGCGCAGTGCAAATTCCATGCGCGCCTCGACATCACCCGCCGACCAATTGGCTGCGCGGTCGGCCCCCACGGCCTCCAGCGCGCCGGCGAAGCTGCCGTCTGGATTGGACCTGCGCGCCCAGATATGACCCTTGTCCAGATGGGTATGGCAATCGACGAATGCCGGCATCACGATGCGCCCGCCAAGATCGTCGGGGCCGGTTTCGTCGGTCGGTGACGCGGGAGAGATCGAGGCAATCCGGCCATCGGTGACTTCGAGGTCGTAGAGCCCGAAACCATCCCTGTCATGGGCCGCCCCGCCAGGGACTTTCAGGGACGAAGCGTGCAACCTGACCTTTCTCAGGG
>JAUIBM010000660.1 GCA_030428345.1 Alphaproteobacteria bacterium
CAGCAGATAGACCGTCGCGGTGTGGTCCATGGTGTAGTCGTCGCCGTCCAGCGGGACCTTGCGATAGAATACCTTGTAGTCGGCAAGCGTCTTGTGGACGGCGTCCACCGGGCCGGTAACGCCCACGATGCGCGGGTCGAATGACGACACATAGTCCTTCATCACCTCGGGAGTGTCGCGCTCCGGGTCGACGGTCACGAAGTAGAAGTTGAAATTGTCGGCGTCCTTGCCCAGCTTGGCCAGCCAGCCCGCGGCCTCCAGCAGGGTGGTCGGGCAGACCTCAGGGCAATGCGTGAATCCGAAGAACATGGCGTGCGGCTTGCCGAGCAGATCCTTGTCGCTGATCGGTGCGCCATCGGCGCGCACCAGTTCGAACGGTCCGCCAAGCGGCGCGCTCGACAGCTTCAGCAAATCCGAGCCGCTGCCCTTCGCCAGCCAGACATAGGAAATGGCGGCAACCAGCACGAGCACCAGCGCCCACGCGGAATATCGGATCCAGTTCATCTTTTCCTCGCTGTGTCAGTTCGAGCGGCGGCCGCCGCCACGCAAGGCGCAAGCGCGCGGCTTCCCGGGAGCGCCTGGAGCCTTGCGTCGCGATCTGCGATCAGTCGGGATCGAGCGGTTCGACCCCGGCAGGCTTGCCGTCCTGGCCGATCCTGATTTTCTCCACCTTCGCCTCGGCCGCACCGAGCAGCTTCTGGCAATGGTCGCGCAGCCGCTCGCCGCGCTCATATTGGTTGATCGACTCCTCGAGCGCGACATTGCCCTGCTCCAGGCCCTCGACGATCTTTTCCAGTTCCGCAAGCGCCCGCTCGAAGCTCATGGAAGCGACGTCCGCATTTCGTTCGGTTTCTTCCGCCATGGTTTTCCTGTCGCTTGAGTGCGAGGCCTTTCCGGCCATCAGCCGGCCATCAGGCGGTGTACATGCGCCGCCGCCGATTCCGCAAGGCCCTGCAGGTCGTAGCCGCCTTCCAGCAGGCTGACCACCCGGTTGGCGCAATGCCGCCCGGCCAGTTCCATCGCCTGGCCCGTGACCCAGTCGAAATCGGCCGCGGTCAATTCCAGTCCCGCCAGCGGATCGCGCCAATGGGCGTCGAAACCGGCCGACAGCAGGATGAGATCGGGCGAGAACGCGTCGATCGCGGGGAGGATGCGCGACGTGAACGCTTCGCGGAACGCTTCCCCGCCATCGCCCTGGCGCAGCGGCGCGTTGAAAATATTGCCGAGCCCGCGTTCCGACGCCGCGCCCGTGCCCGGATAGAGCGGCATCTGGTGCGTCGAGGCGTAGAGCACGCTCGCATCGGCCTGGAAGATGTCCTGCGTGCCATTGCCGTGATGCACGTCGAAATCGATGATCGCGACCCGCTCCGCACCATGCTTCTTCTGCGCGTGGCGCGCCGCCACCGCGACGGTGTTGATGAAGCAGAACCCCATCGGCACGGTCCGCTCGGCATGGTGTCCGGGCGGGCGGATGGCGCAAAAGGCGTTGTCGGCTTCGCCGGAGAACACCGCATCCACCGCATCGAGCGCGGCGCCGACGGCGCGCTGCACCGCCAGCAGGCTCTTCGGGCTCGCCGAGGTGTCGGCGTCAACCCGGGCGATGCCTGTCGCCGGCACCAGCTTCACGAAGCGGTCCACATGCGATTGCGGGTGGGCGAGGGTGAAGGTCGAGGTGTCGGCTTGCGGCGCGGTGAACC
>JAUIBM010000104.1 GCA_030428345.1 Alphaproteobacteria bacterium
TGGCCTGGGTGTCGGGGTGATGGAACGTCGTGTAGACGACGCCCGGCGCAACGCGGTCCGTGATCGTGGCGCGCAGCGACGTCTCGCCCGAGCGGCTGGCGAGGCGAACCCAGTCGCCCTCATGAATGCCGCGCTGTTCGGCGTCGTGCGGGTGAATCTCCAGCAAGTCTTCCTCGTGCCAGACGGTATTGGCGGTGCGCCGCGTCTGCGCGCCGACATTGTACTGGCTGAGGATGCGCCCGGTAGTCAGGAGCAGCGGGAAACGCGGCCCGGTGCGCTCGTCGGTCGCCACATATTCGGTGCGGATGAACTTGCCCTTGCCGCGCACGAAGCCGTCGACATGCATGGTCGGCGTGCCTTGCGGGGACTTTTCGTTGCACGGCCACTGCACCGAGCCCATGCGTTCGAGCAGGTCGTAGGTCACGCCGGCAAAGCTCGGCGTCGTGGCGGCGATCTCGTCCATGATCTGGCTCGGATGGGTGTAGCTCCAGCCGCCGCCCATGGCGTTGGCCAGAAGCTGGGTGACTTCCCAGTCGGCATGGCCGTTGCGCGGCGCCATCACCTTGCGAACGCGGTTGATGCGCCGCTCGGCATTGGTGAAGGTTCCGTCCTTTTCCAGGAAGGTCGAGCCCGGCAGGAAGACGTGGGCATAATTGGCGGTCTCGTTCAGGAACAGATCATGGACGATGACGCATTCCATCGCCGCCAGCCCTGCCGCGACATGCTTGGTGTCCGGATCGGACTGGAGGATATCCTCCCCCTGGCAGTAGAGGCCCTTGAACGTGCCTTCCACGGCAGCATCCAGCATGTTGGGTATCCGCAGGCCGGGCTCGCTGTCGATCGGCACGCCCCACATCTTCTCGAAGACCTCGCGCACGGCGTCGAGCTTCACGTGCCGATAGCCTGGCAGTTCATGCGGGAACGAGCCCATGTCGCAGGAACCCTGGACATTGTTCTGGCCGCGCAGCGGGTTCACGCCCGTCCCCGGCTTGCCGATATTGCCGGTCAGCATGGCAAGGTTGGCGATGCCGATGACGGTGGTCGAGCCCTGGCTGTGCTCGGTGACGCCGAGGCCGTAATAGATCGCGCCATTGCCGCCGGTCGCATAGAGCCGCGCGGCGGCGCGTACATCGGCCGCCGGCACGCCGGTCAGCAGTTCCACCGCTTCCGGGCTGTTGGCCGGATTGGCGGCGAATTCGACATAGTCCTGAAACTCGTCCCAGTCGCAGCGTTCGCGGATGAAGGCCTCGTCGAACAGCCCTTCGGTCACGATCACATGCGCCAGCGCCGTGACGATGGCGACATTGGTGCCGGGCAGAAGCGGCAGGTGGTGCGCCGCCGCTATGTGGGGCGACTTGACGAGGTCGATGCGGCGCGGATCGATGACGATCAGCTTCGCGCCCTGCCGCAGCCGCTTCTTGAGCCGCGAGGCGAAGACCGGGTGGCCGTCCGTGGGATTGGCGCCGATGACGATGACGACGTCCGTGTGCTCGACGCTGTCGAAATCCTGCGTCCCCGCGGAGGTGCCGAAGGTCTGGCCCAGGCCATAGCCCGTCGGCGAATGGCAGACGCGGGCGCAGGTGTCGGTGTTGTTGTTGCCGAACACGGCGCGCGCCAGCTTCTGCACCAGAAAGGTCTCTTCATTGGTGCAGCGCGACGAGGTGATGACGCCGATCGACTGCCGCCCGTATTTCTCCTGCAGGCCGCGCATGCGGCTGGCGGCGAAGCCGATCGCCTCGTCCCAGGAAACCTCTCGCCACGGCTCGTCGATGCTGTCGCGGATCATCGGGTTGAGAATGCGGTCGCGATGATTGGCATAGCCCCAGGCGAACCGCCCCTTGACGCAGGAATGGCCGCGATTGGCCTTGCCGTCCTTCCACGGCACCATGCGCACCAGTTCGTCGCCGCGCATTTCCGCCTTGAAGGAGCAGCCGACGCCGCAATAGGCGCAGGTCGTGACCACCGAATGCTCGGGCTGGCCGATCTCGATGACGGATTTTTCCTGCAGGGTCGCCGTCGGGCAGGCCTGGACGCAGGCGCCGCAGGAGACGCATTCGGAATCGAGGAAGGATTCATGCATGCCGGGCGAGACGCGCGAATCGAAGCCCCGGCCCTCGATCGTCAGCGCGAAGGTGCCCTGCACTTCCTCGCAGGCGCGCACGCAACGCGAGCAGACAATGCACTTGGACGGATCATAGGTGAAATAGGGGTTGGACTCGTCCTTGGGCATGAAGCGGAAGTTCTCGCCGCCGTCGGCGCGGTCCCGGGCGAAGACGTGATTGTCGCCCTCATAGCCGTAGCGCACGTCGCGCAGGCCCACCGCCCCGGCCATGTCCTGCAATTCGCAATCGCCATTGGCTGCGCAGGTCAGGCAGTCGAGCGGGTGGTCGGAGATGTAGAGTTCCATCACGCCCTTGCGGATCTGCTTGAGGCGTCCGGTCTGGGTGTGCACGACCATGCCCTCGGCGACCGGCGTGGTGCAGGAGGAAGGCGTTCCGGCCCGCCCCTCGATCTCCACGAGGCACAGCCGGCAGGAGCCGAACGCGTCGACCATGTCGGTAGCGCAGAGCTTGGGCACCTGGATGCCGGCCTCCATCGCCGCGCGCATGATCGACGTGCCCTCAGGCACCGTTACCGAAAAGCCGTCGACATTCAGCGTGACGGTCTTCTCCGACAGTGAAGCCGGCGTGCCGTAGTCGATTTCGTGTACGAGACCCATGGTTAGCTCCTAGCGGTCCGACTTCGCTGCCAGCGTGTGCGCGACAAGCGCATTGGCGTGACCGTGTCCGAGACCGTGTTCGGCTTTCAGCCAGTTCACGATCTCCATATGCTTCTTGCCCGAAATTCCCTCGATCAGCGCCTTCCAGTGGTCGATAGGCTTGCCGTAGGTCTTCTCGATCGAGGGGAAATAGGAGGCAGGTCCCTTTACTTTTTCGCTCACTCCGCCGCCTCCGCCATCTTCGCCGGCTTGAAATCCTCCGGGAAATGCCTGATCGCGCTCATAACCGGATAGGGCGTGAAGCCGCCAAGCGCGCACAGCGAGCCGAACTTCATCGTGTTGCAAAGATCGCTGGCGAGCGCGACCTGCGCTTCGGGCGGCGCGCCGTGGGCGATGGCGTCCATCACCTCGACGCCGCGCACCGCGCCGATGCGGCAGGGCGTGCACTTGCCGCAGCTCTCGATGGCGCAGAACTCGAAGGCGAACCGCGCCTGCTTCAGCATGTCGGCGGTATCGTCAAACACCACGATCCCGGCATGGCCGATCAGGCCGTCTCTGGCGGCGAAGGCCTCGTAGTCGAACGGCGTGTCGAACAGTTCGCGCGGGAAATAGGCCCCGAGCGGACCGCCGACCTGCACCGCCTTCACCGGCCGGCCCGAGGCGGTTCCGCCGGCGATCTCGTCGACGAGCTCGCCCAGCGTCATGCCGAATCCGGCTTCGAACAATCCGCCACGCTTCACATTGCCGGCGATCTGGATCGGGATCGTGCCGCGCGAACGGCCCATGCCGAAATCGCGGTAATGCGCCGCCCCCTTCTCAAGGACGACCGGAACGGAGGCGAGCGAAATGACATTGTTGATGACGGTCGGCTGCCCGAACAGCCCCTTGTGCGCCGGCAGCGGCGGCTTGGCGCGCACCACGCCGCGCTTTCCCTCAAGGCTGTTGAGCAGCGAGGTTTCCTCGCCGCAGACATAAGCGCCGGCGCCTACCCTAACCTCGATGTCGAATGCCTGACCCGACCCTAGAACAGAACCGCCCAAAACCTTGTTTTTACGTGCAATTCTGATCGCTTCATCCATTACCTGAATGGCGTGCGGATATTCCGAGCGCAGATAGACGAAGCCTTTGGTCGCGCCGGTGGCGATGCCGGCGATCGCCATGCCCTCGATCAGGACGAAGGGATCGCCCTCCATGATCATGCGGTCGGCGAAGGTGCCGCTGTCGCCTTCGTCGGCATTGCAGACGATGTATTTGCGCGGGCCCGGCGCATCGAGCACCGTCTTCCACTTGATGCCGGTGGGAAAGCCCGCCCCGCCGCGTCCACGCAGACCGGAATCGGTCACCTCCTGGACGATTTCGCCCGGCGTCATGCCCAGCGCCCGGCGCAGACCGGCAAGGCCGCCATGGGACTCGTAGTCGGAAAGCGAAAGCGGATCGACGACGCCGCAGCGGGCGAAGGTGAGCCGGGTCTGGCGCTTCAGAAACGGCAGTTCCTCGGGCGCGCCGAGGCGCAGTTCGTGCTCGCCGCCGGATAGGAAATCGGCGTCGAACAGATCCTCTACATCCTCCGCCCCGACAAGGCCATAGGCGATGCGCCCCTGGGGCGTCGCCACTTCGACCATCGGTTCGAGCCAATACAGGCCGCGCGAACCGTTCCGAACGAGATCGACGGCCAGACCGCGCTCGCGCGCCTCGGCGACGATCGCTGCAGCCACTTCATCGGCGCCGACCGCCAATGCGCCGGAATCGCCTGGTACGTAAATCGTCACGCTCACGCCAGCACCTCGCCCGCTATGTCTTCCATCCGGCCGGCGTCGACCCTGCCGACCACCTTGCCGTCAACCATCACTGCGGGGGCGCAGGCGCACAGGCCCAGGCAGTAGACCGCCTCGAGCGTCACGCTGCCGTCGGCCGAGGTCTCGCCGAAATCCGCGTTGAAGAGCACCTTCGCCAGTTCCGCGATGCGCGCGCCGCCCATGGACTGACACGCCTCGGCGCGGCAGACCCTGACTATATGGCGGCCGGCCGGGTTTGCCCGGAAATCATGATAGAACGACATCACGCCATGCACTTCGGCGCGGGAAAGATTGAGCGCGTCGGCGATCACCGGCAGGGCTTCCTGCGGCACGCAACCGAATTCGCCCTGCACGCCATGCAGGATCGGCAGCAGCGGGCCTTCAAGATGCGCATTCTCGGCGATCACCGCGGATACGCGAGCCGCGACATCCTCGAAATCTGTCTGGGTACCTGACGGCTGCAAGGCAGCATCCCTCCCTGGATCGACGTCGTCACACGTCATCTGCCTATGGAAACAGAGTGAATTGTGAAAATCAATAAAGCTGATCCGTCGCTCGATAGGCAAATCCTATCAAGCCTTGATCTCAGGCGATGTTATCGCGACCGTTGTCGGCAAAATCGTCCGCCAGCGTCGCCGCCTCTTCCAGAAGCGCCGCGACCAGGGGCGTGTGCGGCTCGCGTTTTGCGGCGACGAGACCGACCAGATGGCTGGCGTCCGGCTCGACGATGGGGATTGCGCGGATCGGATCGCCGAATCCAAGAGTCTCGGCGAGGTTGAGTGGCATGATCGACGACCATTTGCCGGTACGGATGTGCGAGAACAGCACGATCATCGAATTGGATTCCAGCGTTGGGCGAACGCTTGCTCCTGCATTTGCCAGATGCAGATCGATGATGCGCCGGTTCTGCATGTCCGGCGTGAGCAGGCACAGCGGCAGGGTCGCGACCTCGGCCCATGTCACCTGGCGGCGTTCGCCCAGCGCATTGCCGGACGCCGTGATCAGCTGATAGCGCTCGGAATAGAGCGGCACGGAAACCACCCGCCCGAGCGGCTCGTTGTCGAGATAGGTGATCCCGGCATCGATGTCGAAATTTCCCAGCAGCGACAGCACCTCGATCGAGGTGCGCGAAAGAATCTGGAACGTGACGCCGGGATGCTTCTCGCGAAATGGCGTCGTCAGGCGCGGCACCATGGCGAGCGCGGTGGGGATCGCCGCGATGCGCAGGCGTCCGGAAAGGCCGCGCCGGGCCGCCCGCATCTCCTGCTTCATGGTATTGGCGTCGCCGACGATGCGCTTGGCCCACGCCAGCACCTGTTCGCCTTCGCCGGTCAGCCCCTGGAAGCGTGAACCGCGCTGGACCAGCATGACGCCGAGCTGGTCTTCAAGCTGCTTGATTGCGGCCGAAAGGGTCGGCTGGGTTACGCCCAGTTCCTGCGCCGCCTTGCCGAAATGGCGCACCCGGGCAAGCGCGATGAACGATTCCAGCTTGTCGATCATCGCCGCCCCATCCGCTCCGCCTTCCGCTTACGCGGCCGCCGAAATCGCCCGGTCAGCAGCCATGCGGATCGCCGAGATGTTGCTGCGATAGGCGGCTTCCGTTCCGCCCTTGAAGACCGCCGATCCGGCGACGAGCACATCAGCGCCGGCCGCTGTCACAAGGGGGGCGGTCTCGGCGGTCACTCCGCCGTCGATCTCGATGCGGATCGGCCGCTGGCCGATCATCGCCTTGACGCGGGCCACCTTCTCGACCACGGCCCCGATGAAACCCTGTCCGCCAAAGCCCGGATTGACGGTCATAAGCAGCACCAGGTCCAGGCGGTCGAGCACATACTCGATCGCGCTTTCAGGGGTTGCGGGATTGAGCGAGACGCCGGCCTTGCAGCCGAGGTCGCGGATCGCCTGCAGGGAGCGGTCGAGATGCTTCGTCGCCTCCACATGCACGGTGATCAGGTCGCTGCCGGCCTCGGCAAACGCTTTCAGATACGGGTCGCACGGCTCGATCATCAGATGGGTGTCGAACAGCTTGTCGGTACGATTGCGGATCGACTGGATGATCGCCGGCCCGAAGGTGATGTTCGGCACGAAATGTCCGTCCATGACGTCGAGATGGATCCAGTCCGCCCCGGCGCGAACCACGGTCTCGACCTCCTCACCCAGCCTGGAAAAGTCGCTGGCAAGCATGGATGGGGCGATGATGGTGGCGCTCATGCGAATGTCTCCGTGGCAATTTTCCGCTGCAATGCCCGACCGACCGTGAACGGTCCGGCGCCAGCCCTCGGGAGGCTTTGCCCGCTGCGGGCCCGTTCGGTCAAGCATCCTCGCGCGCGAAGCCGGATTCAGCCGAACATGTCTGTTGTGATCATATCATACCAGGCGAGCGAATCGTTGAAATTGGACAGCCGCACCGCCGCATCCTCGCCGGGTTGGCTGATGAAGCCGCGCACATTGGCGATGCGCCCGTCCTCGGGAGCATATTCCCCGCCCTCCATCACGCTCTCGCCGGGCATGATCATGCTCCAGCAGGTATTGATGTAATGCGCGGGCGCGAGGGGCGTTCCGGCCAGATCGCCCAGCAGGTTCAGCGCGGCGATCTGCGCCTGGCTGTTGGCGGCATAGGCGGACTTGGGAAGATCGTCTCCATCGGCCGAATCGCCGATGACGAAAATGTTCGGGTCCAGGCGCGAGCGCATGCTGTCGGCCTCGACCGGGCAATAGCCGCCGGCATCGGCAAGGCCGCATTCCTGCGCGATCGCGCCCGCGCGCTGGGCCGGTATGATGTTGAGGAGCGCCCCCTCGAAAATGTCCAGATCGGTGGTCACCGTGCCCGCGGCGGCGTCGACCTCCAGCACGCCGCCATGCATGTCGACGCCGATCCACTCGACCATGCCGGGATAGTGGCTCTCCCAGCCAGGCTGGAACAGGCCCTGCTTGGCGAATTTCTCCTTGGTGTCGAGGATGATCACCCTGGAACCGGCATGGCCCTTCGCCTTCATCGCATGGGCGAAGATCGACGCCCGCTCATAGGGGGCCGGCGGACAGCGATAGGGATTGGGCGGCGGCACGATGAGGATATTTTCGCCATCCTCGAGCGCTTCGAATTTTTGCTTGAGCCGACGCGCCTGGTCCCCGCCTTGCCAGGCATGCGGAGCGATGAGGGCGGCGTCGGGAGAATAGCCCGGCACGGAATCGAAGATCAGTTCCACCCCCGGCGAGAGGACCAGGCGGTCATAGGGCAGCACCACGCCGTCCGAAAGGCGAACGGCGCGGGCATCGCGATCCACCGCGACCGCCCGGGCGGTGACCTTGACCACCCCGTATTCCGACTGCAGCCGCCCATAGCCGTGGGTGATCGACTCGAAGCTGCGAAGGCCGCCGAGATAGTGGTTTGAAAAGAAGCACGTCGTATAGGTCTCGCCCGCCTCGACGAGGGTCACCTCGATCGACCCGCGCGCCGCGGCGGCGAGATGGCGCGCCGCGCTCGCGCCCCCTGCCCCGCCGCCGACAATCACCACCCTGGCGCGCGACTGCGCCCTAGCAATGTTGGGCAAGCAGAGGCCCGGCATCGCCATGCCTGCCGCGATCGAGCCAGCGGCGAGACCCAGTCGCCTGCGTGTCCAATGCACCATGTCGGGCTCCTGACGAGCGGGGCTTCCACGACCGGAGCGCGGCATGCGCCGTCAGTCGACGCCGCCGCCCTTGTTATCGCCGTCACCATCCGGCGTCACGTCCAGCACCTGCGCGCGCATGGTGATCTGCGCCTTCCCGGGCTTGCAATCCTTCATGCACGGCTCACCCTTTTCGGCGTAATAGGGTTCGGACGCCCGGTCGTCCTCC
>JAUIBM010000105.1 GCA_030428345.1 Alphaproteobacteria bacterium
GACCCTGGTATGTGCTGTTGCGACCCGCGCGCCGTTCTGCAGCCAGCATCCGTCTACCAGCGCCATCGGCATATATTGCGAATAGACATGCAGCAGATGCCTGCGACGATCGTCCGCCTGCGCTCCGGCCGGCTCGATGAGCGAGGCAAGGAGCCCCTCGCCCTCCTCATCGAGCCTGGCGGCCAGAGCCTCGATTCGTTGCCTGCGTTGCGCAGGATCGGCGGCGATGGCGTCCGCCGCGGCGACCCCGTTTCCGGCGCGCTGCAGATGGTCGCTCGCCAGATCGAAGGCAAACGGCAGGACCTCGGGATGCTCCTCGACATTGACCAGCAGGTAGTATGCCTTGCGAAGCGCAAGTTCGACGGCGACAGGCTGGTGCGCCATGTCCGGCCGATTGAACGAGTGAACTGGAGAGGCCGGTCCCATGTTCGTCAAATGTCGCTCCTGATCCGTTTGGCCCGCCGGGCCTTTCGACTTGCCCCGAAAGCTAGATAAGTCGTTCTCGCGCATCCGCCAGATCAAGCCGGCGCCAAAACAAGACAGGCGCGCCGGTTCTAGCGCGGTTTCCTGATTGCGGCCTCAAGATCCGGCTTGATGAGATCGAACATGTATTGCGCGATGACCTTGTTGCCGGCCGGGGTGAGGTGCACGCCATCCGGCTGATAGACGCCAGGTTCGGACTGTTCGAGCACCTGCGTGGCGTCGAACACGAATTTTCGCTCCTTGGGGATCTCCAATATGTCCTTGTAGAGACCGTTGACGCCCTGAATGAATCCACGCCCAACGGATTGCGGGTTGGGGTTGGCGTGCTTGCTGCGAAAATAGGAAAAAGGCTGGATGACCCCATAGAATTTCGCCCCCTGCGACACGCTGGCGGCATACATGATGTCCATGTTCTTCTTGAAGGTCTGAGCGCGCGTGCGTCCCGAGCTTATCCCGAGCGAATAGTCGACGTTGACGCTACGCGGTATCAAGCGTCGCAGCAGGGTCATCGTGCTGGGCAGCAGCCGGGATTCTTCCTCGCCCGTCGCCACCTTCATGACATTCTCCTGATAGGGATGAACCATCAGGTGCCTTGGCACGCCATAGATCCAGCCATCGTTCACGCCTCCATAATCGATGACGATATCCGGCTTGAACTCAAACCCGTCACGGATGAGCTTGAAGAGATCCTGGCTGGTGGTGTAGCCGCCGATGCCGCCATTGATCACGGTGCCGCGGATATTGTTGCGGACCATTAGTTCGGCCAGCTGCGCGGGCCAGCTGCCGGGAAACTTGACGCCGTCGGTTGTCGAGCCGCCAAGCGCCAGGATGACCGGGTATTCGATCTTGCCCTTGATCGGCGACTCGACCAGGAAGCCGTCGATCCAGGGACGGCGCTTCTTTACTTCCGTGAGCTTTTCCGAGAACTGGCCGTAGGTGAACGCCAGATGCGGATCGAGGGTGCGATACGCCTCACGGAACTGATCCTGGCCCAGGATCGTCTCCTTCGCCGGTCTCAGGAACAGGGGCGACTTGACGCCCTGAAACCTGAGAATGGCGTTGGACGATACTTCCACCGCTGCGATCAGAAGTACCAGGCTCAGCACGATGCTGACGATCGAATAGACGGTCTTGCGGGTCGCACTCAGGTTCTGGCGCGCGCGTGGCGGCCTCCTGGGGTTTCGCGGTTGCGGGCGGTCGGGCGGGAGCGTCACCGTTTCCTGTCCATGTTTGCGGCCTGTCACATGCTGCAAGCCGCGGTTTGGCATTGCGGAAATATCCGTTCCATCCACATATGCCCGGTCGCCCCGTTCGCGGCAACACTTTGCGGTTTTCCACGGAATTGATATAGCGCCCCTGCGGCAATGAAATTGCGGCAGGCGACGTTTGACAATCGTTCCCGTAAGAACAATTGCGTCGCTACCCTGGGGAATGACAGCGTGGGCATTTCAATGACCTGCCTGTGGACGGGACGGAGACTCCGGTTTGTTGCGAGGTCATCCCAATATCGCGCACGACAGCGACATAGCGGGCGTCGTCGCCGCAGTGCGCTCATCGCTCGAAGCGCGCCAACCCCGGATCGTCGTACTCGGCGACGTCATGCTTGACGAATATCTGGCTGGCGACGTCAGCCGGATTTCGCCCGAGGCGCCAATTCCGATCCTTGTCGGCGAAACTCACATTTTTCGGCTCGGCGGCGCGGCGAATGTCGCGGCCAATCTCGCCAGTCTCGGTGCGCGGGTGGATCTCACCGGCATTGTGGGAGACGATGAGGCCGGCCGGCAACTCGCCGGCCTGCTTGAGGAAAGCGCCATAGCCGGCGATCATCTGATCCTCGCCAGGGAACGGCCGACTACGCGCAAGCTCAGGGTCGTCGCCGGCTCGCAACAGATCGTCAGGATCGATTTCGAGAAGACCGGCAACCCCGGCGAGGACGTCGAAGGTGAGCAGATCAGGCTGACAAGACGACTGATCGAAGGGGCGGACGCCTTCATCGTCTCCGATTACGGCAAGGGCGCTTGCAGCGAGGCGATTATTGCCGATCTGATCGCATTCGCCCGCGCGAACGGCGTTGCGGTCCTGTGCGACCCCAAGGGCAGCGATTACACGAAATATGCTGGCTCGAGCATCATCACACCGAACCGGAAGGAGGCCGGCGAGGCTTGCGGCCGGCAACTCGCCGACAACGACGCTGTCGCCGCCTGCGCGCAGGCGCTGCGCAAGACTCTGAAACTGGACGCATGCCTCGTCACATTGGGACCTGAGGGCATGTTTCTCTCGAGCGAGGCAAGCGACACGCAGATCCCTGCGCTCGCACAGGACGTCGCCGATGTGACGGGCGCGGGCGACAGCGTAATCGCGGCGATCGGGATCGGCATTGCCTGCGGCTTGTCGTTTGCGCAATCGAGCATCTTTGCAAATGCGGTGGCGTCCATCGCCGTGAGCAAACGCGGCAGCGCACAGGTCGCCCTTTCTGAAGTAGCCGCCGCATTCGCCGATTCCCCGCCGCGAAAAGAGGCCTCTCGGCTCATTCCCCGCGAAGCGCTGGCCGAAGCGATACGCCGGTTCAGGCGGGCGGGGGAAACGCTCGTCTTCACCAATGGCTGCTTCGACATCCTGCATGCCGGCCATGTGGACAATCTCGGCCGCTGCGCCCAATTCGGCACAAAGTTGATCGTCGGGCTGAACAGCGACGACTCAGTGCGCAGGCTCAAGGGGCCCGGTCGCCCGGTCAATTGCGCCGAGGACAGGGCCGCGGTTCTGCTGGCGCTGACGTCAGTGGCCGCCGTCGTGATATTCGACGAGGACACGCCCGAGGCGCTGATCGAAATCATCCGGCCGGATGTGCTGGCAAAGGGTGAGGATTATGCCGGAAAGTCAGTCGTCGGACGCGAACTGGTGGAAAGCTATGGCGGCCGGGTCGAACTGGTAGCGTTCAAACAAGGGCTGTCGACGACGGGATTGATCGGAAAAATGCGGGAAGCTGGGAATTGATCATCGTTACAGGGGGAGCCGGCTTCATCGGCAGCAATCTGGTCCATCGCCTCAACAGCGCGGGGCGGTCCGACATCGTGATCGTCGATTCGCTGCTGGATTCGGCGAAACACGCCAATCTCGCCGGCGCGCGGTTCATCGACTATTTCGACATCGATGAATTCCTGCAGGCGATGCCGGGTCTCGATCCCGTCGAGGCGGTCTTCCACCAGGGAGCCTGCGCGGTCACCACCGAGCAGGACGGCCGCTACATGATGGAAAACAACTACTCTTTTTCAAAGCGCCTGCTGCACGAATGCCTGCGCCGCGAAATCCGATTCATCTATGCCTCATCCGCGGCGGTCTATGGCCATGGCGCCGAGCCCTTCCGTGAAAATGGTTCGGCCGAGCGACCGCTGAATGTCTACGGGTTTTCCAAGCTCGCCTTCGATCATCACGTCAATTACTGCCTGCCGCGCGCCAACAGCCCGGTCGTCGGGCTGCGCTATTTCAACGTCTACGGCCCGCGCGAAAGCCACAAGGGCGACATGGCGTCGGTGATCTTCAAGATGGTGCGCCAGCATCAGGCCGACGAGACGCTCAAGCTCTTCGCCGGCAGCGACCGGTTCCTGCGCGACTTCGTGCATGTCGACGACATCGCCGCGGTCAATCTGCATTTCCTCAACCATGACCGATCGGGCATCTTCAACTGCGGGACCGGCATTGCGCGATCGTTTCTCGAACTCGGAGAACTGGTCGCGGGAAATCTCGAAGGCGCCCGCATCGAAACGATCGAAATGCCGGCCCGGCTGGAATCCCAGTACCAGAGATATACGTGCTCTGATAACGCACTGCTTCGAAGCGCGGGTTATGACGGCGCGTTTCGCAGCCTGGAAGAAGGCGTCGCCAGCTATGTCGGCCTACTCGCGAACACGCACGCACCGCTCGGCTGACGGAAGAACCCCGACGATGGCGAGGACGACATGACGAATTCACCACCCCCCGGCCTGTCGGATGCGCAAGTGCTGATCGGCGCCGAGCAGGCGCTTGCGCGCGGCCAGTTCCATATGGCAGAGCAAGCCTGCAGCAAGGTGCTGGCGCGCAACCCCGGCTCCTCGCGCGCGAATTTCCTTCTCGGCGTCAACTACCTGCGCCAGGGCCGCCTCGATGCGGCGGTCGAGAGCCTGACGCGGGCGCTGCAGATATTTCCCGACGACGTCAACGCGATCGCGGCGCTCGGACACGCCCATGCCGCCCGTGGCGAGCACGCCTTGGCCGAACCGCTCTTTCGCAGCGCCGTCGCCAGGACGCAGGGCAAGGCGGAACTCATCCGGGCGCATGTCATCAGCCTGATGCATCTGGGCCGCTTCGAGGAAGCGCTCACCAGCCTCGACCGCCTGCTGCTGAACAACCGGAAAGACTCTGACCTGTTCAACAAGCGCGGCTATTGCCTGCAGATGCTGGGCAGGCAGACGGACGCCATCGGCAATTTCTCGCGAGCGCTCCTGCTCCAGCCCGAATTTCCCGAGGCGCTGAACAACCGGGGCAATTCACTCAAATTGCTGAACCGGCACCACGAGGCGATAGCCGACTACGAACTGGCGAGCGCCCAGCGCCCCGATTACCTGCTGCCCTACAGCAACAAATCCTTGTCGCTGCTGCATCTCGACCTCGCGCAGGAAGCGCTGGAGGCTTGCAACCGCGCGCTCGAACTGAACCCGAATTTTGTCGACGCTCTCGGCAACAAGGGACATGTCCTGCAGAAGATCGGGCATTACGAGGAATCCATCGCCTGGTTTGAAAGAGCCCTGGCGATCAATCCCGCCCATCTGTCCTCCCTGAACAACATCGCGCACTCGTTGCATCAGCTCACGCGGCTCGACGAAGCGGCGCGTTGCTATGACAAGCTTGAACAGCTGCGCCCCGGCCATGCCGAGACCATCTGGAATCGCGGCCTGCTGAAACTGCTGCGCGGCGACATGCCCTCCGGCTGGTCGGATATGGAATGGCGCTGGAAGTGCAAGGAGTTCGAGAACAAGCCGGGCCAGCGCGGCACGCCGGAATGGCGCGGCGAAGACCTGTCGGGCAAGTCGATCGCCGTGTTCTGCGAGCAGGGTTTCGGCGACGTCATCCAGTTCTGCCGCTATCTCCCCCTGCTTGCCGACAGGGGCGCGAAAGTCGTCCTGGTCGTCTCCCCGGTCATCCGCAGGCTGCTTTCGACGCTCGACCCACGCATCACCATCGTCGGGTCCGGGCTCTATATTGCCGATGCCGATTTCCAATGCACGCTGCTCAGCCTGCCGGACCGCTTCGCGACAACGCTCGCCACGATCCCCGCCCGCGTGCCCTATCTGGCCGCCGAGGCGGACCTGGTCGGAAAATGGAAGCCGGTCCTTGCCTCCGACAAGCTGAAGATCGGCATCTCATGGCAAGGCAATCCGTCGGGGGCGGTCGATTTCGGGCGTTCGCTGCCGCTCTCGGCCTTGCGACCCCTGTCGCGTATCGAGGGCGTCCAGCTGATCAGCCTGCAATTCCAGCACGGACTGGATCAATTGCAGAAACTGGCGAAACCGATGAAGATCCGCACGCTCGACGGCTTCAACGCCGGCGCCGACGGCTTCGTGGACACCGCGGCGGTGATGAAGAATCTCGATCTGGTGATCACTTCGGACAGCGCCCCGGCCCATCTTGCCGGCGCGCTCGGCGTTCCGGTGTGGACGATCCTCAAGCAGGTGCCAGACTGGCGCTGGCTTATGGATCGTTCCGACAGCCCCTGGTACCCGACCATGCGGCTCTTTCGCCAGCACAAGCGGGGCGACTGGAAAGGCGTTGTCGCCGATGTCTGCGCCGCGCTCACGGAATTGCAGGCCGGCAGGACGCAGGCGGGTCGATAGCTTCCTTGCACGCGTCGGCCAGGCCAATGCGGCAGCGCCGACGGACTTCAGGATCGCCCCGCAGGGGAGGCCAAGCGCCTAAAATGGGTGGCGATGTGGCCGGCACGCCTTCCGTGCATCAATCTTGCGTCAAATTCCCTGCTTGACCCGTACGGTTCGGTTCGAGCTGAATTTCATGCCCGGCGCGGTTAGCCGCTCTTCGGATCCCGTCCACGCATAGGCCAGCAGGCACGGTTCGAGATTGCCGGTGGTGATCCTGTGCTCCTGCTCCGGGCGATTGAGGATCAGGGAACCGGGCGCATGCACGGCCGCGTCGTTCTCCGACCACGCGCCCGCGATGGAGATGTAGCTTTCCTCGATATCCTTGTGGCTGTGCTGCGGATAGGTCGTTTGGGGTGCGAAAAGCACGAATCCGAGCACCAGCTGTTCGGCGCGCACGGGGCCGCGGGGCCCCAGCACTTCGCAATAGGCGTATTTGCGGGACAGCGCCTTGGGAACCTTCTCGTAGCCATACTCCCAGGTGAGCCGGTCCGCGACCCGCTCAAGCGCCCTGGACATGCATCGCATCGCGCCGAGTTCGCCCAGATCGAGGGCCCTGCCGAGATGCGCCGTAACGGGCTTGGTCGCGGCGGGACGCGCTTCGATCTCGGGATTGGCGTCGATTATCGCCGCCAGGGAATCGCGCACCCGCTTGCGGTGCGAGCGGATCAGTCTGCTGCCCCCCGCCGAACCACTGCGATACAGCGCATCGTATTCCCGCAAGAGGTAAAGCCAGTTCGGGCAATCGTGCAGTCTCAGGGTTTGCTGCGGAAGATCGGCGGGCTCGTTCATCCAGGGTTTGCTCCGGAGGGATTGGCACGGTTCAGCCGGCGATCGGAAAGACATTCCGTCCCAGAGGGCGCCCCCGCGGAGGCGTTGAGCAAAGCGAAACTGCCGTGAACGAAACAATGGCGGAGAGGGGGGGATTCGAACCCCCGATACGCTTGCGCGTATGCCGCATTTCGAGTGCGGTGCATTCGACCACTCTGCCACCTCTCCGCGGACGCCCGGCTGGCCGCAAGGTCTGGCCGGAGCGCGCGGAACATAGCGACGACGCATGCGCCCCGCAAGTGCCGCAATCGACGGTTTTTTCGCTTGCCGCTTGACTCGCCTGAACCGGGCGATGTAATCCCACGCAATCTTGGCGCGGGTCTCTCGCGCCGATTTGTTTTTTCGCGCGCGCCTGCGTGGCGCGGATTGCGGAAAGACAGCAATGCCTGGGTTAAGGCCGGCGACTGGGTCAATGCCAAAGACCGAGTCGACGACAATGACCGGGGCGGGAACCAAAGACTGACAAGACCAACGACTGATAAAAAGACGGATCAGGCCGCGCCCAGCGCTGCGCCGGAATCCGGACCGAACACCAGGAAGGAACAACGATGTTCGCAGTCATCAAGACCGGCGGCAAGCAGTATCGCGTCGCCGCCGACGATCTGATCGAAGTGGAATACCTCACCGGCGAAGCCGGCGACATGGTCGAGCTCGGCTCCGTGCTCATGGTTGGCGCCGGATCGGACGTCACCTTTGGAGCGCCCTTCGTCGAGGGCGCGCTGGTCACGGCCGAAGTGGTGGAACAGGGCCGCGGTCCCAAGGTCTATTCCTTCAAGAAGCGTCGCCGCCAGAATTCCAAGCGCATTCGCGGCCATCGCCAGTTGCTCACCACGCTGAAGATCACCGAGATCCTGACCGGCGGGGCGAAGCCCTCCAAGAAGGCGAAGCCGGCGAAGAAGGCGGAAGCGGAGAAGCCTGCGGCAGCGCCCGAGGCGGCCGGCGGGGCGGAGATCGTCGATGACGTCGCGCTGATCGGCGGCGTCGGCCCGGCGCTGAAGAAGAAGCTGGAAGCGGCCGGCATCACCTCGCTGAAGCAGATCGCCGAAACGATCCTGTCGCAGGTGCGCGCGCGTCCCGACGCGGTGCTGGGTCTTGCCACCGGCGGCACGATGGAGCCGGTCTATCGGG
>JAUIBM010000106.1 GCA_030428345.1 Alphaproteobacteria bacterium
TGCATCGCAAGGGGCGGCAGGATGCGATCCGCTCCAAGATATTCTCCAAGCTGGCGCGCGAGATCACGGTTGCGGCCAAGGTCGGCGCTCCCGATCCGGACATGAATCCGCGCCTGCGGCTGGCCATCCAGAACGCCAAGGCGCAGTCGATGCCGAAGGACAATATCCAGCGCGCCATCAACAAGGCCAGTGGCGGCGACGACGAGAGCTACAAGGAAGTGCGCTACGAGGGCTATGGTCCGGGCGGCGTCGCCGTCATCGTCGAGGCGCTGACCGACAATCTCAACCGCACCGCCTCAAATGTGCGCGCCGCCTTCACCAAGGCGGGCGGCTCCCTGGGCGAGACCGGGTCGGTGTCGTTCCTGTGGGATCGCGTCGGCGAGATCGTCTACA
The DNA here is from genome assembly GCA_030428345.1 of Alphaproteobacteria bacterium. Classification (GTDB taxonomy): domain Bacteria; phylum Pseudomonadota; class Alphaproteobacteria; order Rhizobiales; family Rhizobiaceae; genus BOKV01. The sequence goes on from JAUIBM010000106.1 coordinate 394, forward strand.
CGCTCGAGGCCGGCTCGGCCGACAAGCTGATGGAGGCGGCGATCGAGGCCGGCGCCGAGGATGTGACCTCGGACGATAACGGCCATGTCATCATATGCGCCTTCGAGGATATCGGCGAGGTCGCCTCGGCGCTGCAGGCCGATCTGGGCGAAGCGGAATCGGTCAAGACGATCTGGCGGCCCCAGACCATGACGCCGGTCGACGAGGACCGCGCGCAATCGGTGCTCAAGCTGATCGATCGCCTGGAAGACGACGACGACGTGCAGAACGTCTACGCCAATTTCGAGGTCGACGAGGAAACGCTGGCGAAGCTTTCCGCGTAGGGCGGGCGCGTGCGGGCGGCAGCTATTTGGTGACCGGCTGTTCGCCGAAGCTGCGCGGGTCCATGCACCAGGCATAGATCCATTGCGTCGGCAGCACGGCGAGCTTCTCGCACAGCGCGCGCGATGAGGCGTTGCCGGCGCGAACGCCGGTGATGAAGGCGCGTGCGCCGTGGTTGCGCCACATATGATCGATCGCCATCGCTCCCAGCAACAGCGCGATGCCTTCGCCGCGCCGGTCGCTTCTCGTCGCCAGCATGCCCCAGAAGGCGTGCGCGGCGCGCGGACTTGCCGGGTGATGGCTCATGAACGACGCGCCGGTTGCAACGGGTTCGCCTTTCCTGTCGAGAGCGGCGAGGCAGACGCCCGGCCGCGTCACGCCGCGCATCGCGGCTCCGGGAACCGGGCTGACATCGCAGGATTGGCAGAGTTCCGCCACGCGCGCGACCAGATCGCGGCTGGTATTGGCGTCGATGGCGACGATCTCCAGGTCGGACGGTAATGGGCGGCGCGCAAGCAGCGCCTGCGAAGCCCGCAGCGCCTCCTGCCCGCCGAGGAACTGCTCATGCCTGTCGGTCGTCAGCCCTTCGCCCTGAAGTTCGGCGAACAAGCCGTCGGCTTCAGTAGTGGGAAAGAACTGACTGACGCCGGCTCCCTGCACCCGCGCCATTGCGGCGAGGATCGTCGCGGCGTCATCGCGGGGGTCGCATAATCCGACCGGGCGTCCGTAATAGGAGAAGCGCGGATTGTCCTTGAGCAATTCCCACAGATCGGCGCTGCGCCTGGCAAGCGCGACGCGGTGCGGATCGCCAAAATATTCTGCATTCTCGGACATGGCGCTTCTCCCGGGGGTTGCCGGAAGCCTAGTTGCCGCCGCGAAGCTTGGGAAGGCGCAGCGACCGGAAAGGCGCAGGTCCGGCTCAGCCCCGCAGAATGCCGTCGAGCATTGGCGCCGACAGGATCGCCGCCGCCAGCACGATCATGAAGGCGATGCGGCGATAGAGCTGTTCCGAGGCGCGGTCGAACATCGCCATGCCGGCAAGCAGGCCGATGAGGGAGGCCGGGCAGGCCAGCAGGCCCATGGCGACCCTTTCCCAGGTGAAGACGCCGGCGAGCCACATCCCGGCGCCGGTGACGGCAAGGGTTATGGCGAAATAGGCGATGAGATTGGCCCGGACGACCGCCGCATTGGCGTGCGAGGCCATCCAGTAGAAGATGATCGGCGGACCGGGCAGCCCGGCCGCATTTCCCATGAAGCCCGACAGGAGCCCCACGGCGAAGGAGAGCGGCGCATTGCGCGGCCCCCGGTAGCTGAAGCCGAGCCACAGGACGGGCAGCAGCGCCAGGATCGCCAGCGTGATCGCCCAGCGCAGCGTCAGGGCGTCGCCGTGAACGAGGAACCACAAGCCGGCCGGCGTTCCGGCCAGATAGCCGATCGCCACGGGAACGACCTCGCGCCACCGGGCTTGCCTGACGGCATTCGGTATCAGGAGGCTCGCCGGGCCGGATTCTACGACGAAGAGCGTCACGAGGGCTGCCGGAGGCGAGAACAGCGCCGCGACGGAAGGGGCGAGAATCATGCCGGAGCCGAAGCCGGAAAAGCCGCGCACCAGGCCGGCGACGGCCGCGACGATAGCCAGGACCGCGAAACGCGGATCGCTCAGCAGGGTTGAAAAGACGGTCATGAAATGGCGCCGGACGAGACAAAGGGCAGCGGTAGCAGCCGGTCCGGTTTCGCGCTAGACAGGCGCATGGAAAAAGCACCGCTTCGCATTCTCGGCATCGATCCCGGCCTGCGACGAACCGGGTGGGGGGTTGTGGAACAGCTCGGCAGCCGTCTTTCGTTCGTCGCCGCCGGCACGATCGAATCCGACGCCAAGGCGGAGCTGGCGTTGCGCCTGTGCCAGATCCACGACGGCCTCGACGCGGTGATGCGTGCGCAGCAGCCGCATGAAGCGGCGGTCGAGAACACCTTCGTCAATCGTGACGCGACCGCCACGCTGAAGCTGGGGCAGGCGCGGGGCATCGCCCTGCTGGTTCCCGCGCTCGCCGGCCTCAGCGTCGCCGAATATGCGCCCAACCAGGTGAAGAAGTCGGTCACCGGCGTCGGCCATGGCGACAAGCGGCAGGTGCAGATGATGGTGAAGACCCTGCTGCCGCGCGCCGCCTTCGACAGCGAGCACGCCGCGGACGCCCTCGCCATCGCCATTTGCCATGCGCATATGCGCGTCGTCGCGCGCCTGGCGCGGCGTCTGCAGTCCTGACCGGTGGGGCGGCAGGTGGACAGGCCGGACGCGTTGGAGAAGGCGACCCTGTTTCGCCACACGCCTTGGGATGGCAGCCACCCGCTGTTCCGAATCGGGCTCGCCCCGCTCGAGCCGGCAGCCTGGATCGAGCCGGACGAGACGCTGCCCTTCCAGTTGGCGGAGAAGGAAAGGCTGCTCGGCGAACGGCTCGCCGACGTGTTCGTCGAGGAGCCGGATACGCATGGCGCCCAAAGCGAGGCGCTGGAGCGCATTGCCGGGCACGCCGCGCGGCATTTTCCGCATGTCTGGGAGGTCGAGGATCGCTCGGTGCGGGTCCTGCCGATCGACCGCAGGGTCGATCTGGAGGGCGACGGGCCGCCGCTGATCCGGGCCTCGCGCCTGGTGCAGGAGGACCTGGTGCTGATGCGGCGCGGCGAGGCGGGATGGCGGCTTGCCGCCGCCTGCGTCTGTTTTCCCTCCTCCTGGCGGCTGAGGGAAAAGGCCTTCAGGCCGATCGCGCAAATCCATGCGCCGGTCCCCGGCTTCGGGCCGGGCAGCCGCAATGCCGGACTGATCGAGCGCATCTTCGACAAGTTGCAGCCGGCCGTGCCGGTCTGGCGGATGAACTGGTCGATCTATCCCGACAGCCAGCTTTTTCACGGCGAGGCTTCCGGCGAGCGCGCATTGGACGGCGAACTGGAAAGCCGCTTCCTGCGGGTCGAGCGCCAGACGCTGACCAAACTTCCGGTCTCGGGCGACATTCTTTTCACCATCCGGATCCACCTCGACGCGGCGGCGCTGATCGCGGTTCATCCCGAGCGCGCCCGCCTCGCCGCGGGCCTTGCGGCGCAGCTGCGGGCGCTGGACGCCGCACAACTCGCCTACAAGGGGATGACGGACCTTGCCGCCCGGCTGCTCGCCCGTCTCGATGCGCTGGCGGTTTGACGGTCATGCGCCATGTTCTTGACTTGTTCACGCCCGGGGGATACCCAGAAGCAGGCGCGGCGGCGGAAATTCATTGATGATTGGCAAGCTCAAGGGCACGCTCGATACGGCCGACGAGGATCACCTGATCCTCGATGTGCATGGCGTCGGCTATCTCGTGCATTGCTCGACGCGCACGCTCGGCAATCTGCCCGGCGTCGGCGAGGCGCTGACCCTGTGGATCGAGACGCAGGTGCGCGAGGACGCGATCCGGCTCTACGGCTTTGCCAGCGAACTGGAGCGCGACTGGTTCCGCCTGCTGCTGAGCGTGCAGGGCGTCGGCTCGAAAGTGGCGCTGGCGGTGCAATCGGTGCTGCCGCCGGGCGACCTGGCCTCCGCCATCGCCCTGCAGGACAAGGCGATGGTGGCGCGCGCGCCTGGCGTCGGGCCGAAGGTGGCGCAGCGCATCGTATCGGAATTGCGCGACAAGGCCCCGGCCTATTCGGGCGCGGCGGCGGGCGAAATGGGGCTGCAAAGCGCAATCGGCGCCGGCCATGCGCCAAGCGCGGTGACCGACGCGGTCTCGGCGCTCACCAATCTTGGATATTCGAGCCTGCAGGCCTCCGGCGCCGTCGCCAAGGCGGTCGAGAAGGCGGGCGAGGGGGCGGACAGCGCCCAGCTTATCAGGCTGGGCCTGAAGGAACTGGCGAAGTGAGACGGGTGGCGCTGTTTCTCCTCATCATGCCGTTCATTGCCGGCATGCTGGCGGCGGTCCTGTTCGTCGCGTGGCGGGCGACGACGCCGGACATCACCCTTGCGATGGGCGAGGGGCCCTGGGAGTTCATCCGCATGGCCTTTGGCGGTACGGCGAGCGCCTTTCTGGCCGTCGGGCTGATCGCGTTGGTCGTGTTTTTTCTGGCGGCAAGAAGCAGGGGCCCGGCGCAATCCCTGCTGTCCTTCGTGCTGCGCATGATCATCGCGCTGGCGCTGGGTTGGGTCGCCTATGTGGTCTACGGATTTGCGATCGGCGGTCAGTCCGTCGCCTTGCGTTTCGCCATGGCCGCCTCGGCGCTGCCGCCCTTCGGGCTGGCGGTCGCGCTGCTGACCTGGCCGTTGCGCCGGCTTGTCGGGCTGGACGGGGTTTGACGCCTTGTTGCGCGGATGCATCCTTACTATCTTGCAAGCGCATTACTTTCACCGGAGGTAAGGGTGTGAGTGATATTCTCAGAGCCACGTCGAAGCTGACCGCGAAAGGCCAGACGACAATTCCCTCGGATGTGCGCGAGCGGCTCGACCTGAAAGCGGGTGACGTCCTGGATTATTCCATCCGCAACGGCGAAATAATACTGCGCAAGCGCCGCAGCGCGCTGGAATTGGCCGGCATTCTCCACGACCCGAACCGCAAGCCGCTTTCGATCGAGGAGATGGACGAGGCGATCGGAGAAGCCATCAACCACCGCCACGGGCAAAGTCTCGATCGGGTCATTGATGATCGGGATTGATACAAACGTTGTCATCCGGATCTTGGCGCGCGACGATCAGGACCAATACGACGCGGCGGTTGCGCTCGTGCGTGCCGCCTCGACGGCGTCCCCGCTGGTGGTAAACCCGATCGTGGCCGCCGAATCGGTGTGGGTACTGGAGAGAAGCTTTGGCCTGAAGGCGACGGAGGCGCGTTCTCTGATGCTCCAACTTCTTGGAAGCAGGGAACTGCTTGTTCCCGAGCGGCTTCGTTTCGAGAATTGGCAAAGTTGGTTCGCATCGCCACATCGCAATTTCTCGGATGTGGTCATTGCAGCGATGAATCTCGAGAACGGCTGCGAGTTTACCTATACGTTCGACCGGCGCGCGGCCAAATCCGTGCCAGGCATGGAGTTTTTGACGTGAGCGATCCGGCCCGGCTGATCTCGGCCGACAAGCGCGGCGAGGATTTCGACACCTCGCTGCGCCCGCAGACGCTGGGCGAATTCGTCGGCCAGCGCCAGGCCTGCGACAATCTCAAGGTCTTCATCGAGGCGGCCAAGAAGCGCGGCGAGGCGCTCGATCATGTCCTCTTCGTCGGCCCGCCCGGCCTCGGCAAGACGACGCTGGCGCAGATCATGGCGCGCGAACTCGGCGTCAACTTCCGCTCCACCTCCGGCCCGGTGATCGCGAAGGCCGGCGATCTGGCGGCGCTGCTGACCAATCTGGAGGAAAACGACGTCCTGTTCATCGACGAAATCCATCGCCTCAGCCCGGCGGTGGAGGAAATTCTTTATCCGGCGATGGAGGATTTCCAGCTCGATCTGATCATCGGCGAGGGGCCGGCGGCGCGCTCGGTGAAGATCGAACTGGCGAAATTCACCCTTGTGGCCGCCACCACCCGGCTGGGCCTGCTGACGACGCCGCTGCGCGACCGCTTCGGCATTCCGGTCCGGCTCAATTTCTATACGGTCGAGGAACTGGAGCACATCGTGCGGCGCGGCGCACGCATCCTGTCCATGCCGCTGACGGAGGATGGCGGCCACGAGATCGCCCGGCGCGCGCGCGGCACGCCCCGCATCGCCGGACGGCTGTTGCGGCGGGTGCGCGATTTCGCCGCCGTGGCCGAAGTGGAGACGGTGGATGTCAAGATCGCCGATGCCGCGCTAACGCGGCTGGAGGTCGATTCGATGGGTCTCGACCAGCTCGACCGGCGCTATCTCGACCAGATCGCGCGCAATTTCGGAGGCGGGCCGGTGGGAATCGAGACGATCGCCGCCGCCCTGTCGGAGCCGCGCGACGCGATCGAGGACATCATCGAGCCCTATCTCATCCAGCAGGGATTCATCCAGCGCACGCCGCGCGGCCGGGTGATGACGGCCAATGCCTGGAACCATGTCGGGCTAGAGCCGCCCGCCAATCTCGCGGCGACACAGGGCCGGCTGTTCGACGAGGAGTGACGCCCTATCTCCGGAGAATGTAATCCAACAATGGAGCCGATCGCATGAGCCTGCCCGTCACATCCGTTCTCGCCTTCGTCATGGCGGGCTGGTTCCTGGTGCTGAGCGCCAGGGTCATCGTCGTGCGTCGGCGCGACCGCGTCTCGCTCGGCGATGGCGGCAACAAGATGCTGAACCGCCGCATCCGGGCGCAGGGGAATTTCGCGGAATACGCGCCGCTCGGCATCATCCTGTCCGCTCTGGCGGAGGTCCAGGGCGCCAATGTGCTCGCGCTCGGCGTTCTCGCCGGGATGCTCGCGGTCGGCCGGCTGATGCATGGCTACGCGCTGTCCTTCGCCGGCGTCAGCACTGTCGGTCGCACCGGCGGAATGGTTCTCACGCTGATTGCGATCGCGCTGCTCGCCCTCATGGCGCTGTGGGCGGGTCTAGCCGGTTGATCTTGGCGGGGCCGCAGCCGCACAGGGACAGCCAGCCGGATATCCCCGCCCGGGAGCCCTGGTCTTGATCACGCGGCGCGGATTTCTTCGGCTGCTGGGGGCGGGGCTGATAACGCCGTTCGCTTTCGGCGGTTATGCGTTCGCGATCGAGCCGCTCTACAGGTTGCGACTGAGGACCTACAAACTTGTTCCCCCGCGATGGCCTGCCGGTCTGAAACTGCGAGTGGCGCTGGTTGCCGACATTCACGCCTGCAAGCCCTGGATGACTTCCGGACGAATCAATCATATCGTTCAAAGGACGAATGACCTCGAACCGGATTTGACATTGCTGCTCGGGGACTACAGCAGCGGCATCAACTTCGTGCTAGGCGACGTACACTCCGACGAATGGGCCCCGATACTCGGTAGACTCAAGGCACGGCTCGGCGTCTATGCCATTCTTGGCAATCACGATTGGTGGCATGACAGGACCGCGCAGCGGCAGGGCCACGGTCCCACCTTCGGTCAAAGGGCGCTCGAGGCAAACGGCATTCCCGTGCTTGAAAATCGGGCGGTGAGGCTGGTGCAGGACGGACTTGGGTTCTGGTTGGCAGGTCTCGGCGATCAACTTGCCTTCCCGCCTTCCAGAAAGACCGGACACGGCTGGCGCGGCGTCGACGACCTGCCGGCGACGCTGGCGCAGATCGACGACGAAGCGCCTGTGTTTCTGATGGCGCACGAACCCGACATCTTTCCGCAAGTGCCCGAAAGGGTTTCGCTCACGCTGTCGGGCCATACCCATGGTGGTCAGGTCCGCTTGTTCGGATACTCGCCCGTCGTGCCTTCGAGCTACGGCAATCGGTTCGCCTACGGGCATGTGGTTGAGGAAGGGCGGCACCTCGTGGTGTCTGGAGGGCTGGGTTGTTCGATTGCCCCGGTGCGCTTCGGGATGCCGCCGGAGATTGTTCTGCTTGAACTGGGCCACGATGTCTGAATACACAGCGAAGTCGCCATTGACGCCACGGTTCTTCCGTTGCATGCGCGACCATAGGGAAAGTT
>JAUIBM010000107.1 GCA_030428345.1 Alphaproteobacteria bacterium
CCGCCCAGCGGCGCGGACCCACATGTTCGCCAAGTGTGATCGCCGACAAGGCGGTAATGACCAGCGGCGCAAAGAAATAGATCGCGGTAGCCTCTCCGAGCGGCAGCACCGCAAGACCGGCATAGAACGACATGTTGGCGCACACCACGAGTACCCCTCGCAGGGCGTGGATGCGCCACCGCGCGGTCCTCAGGCCGGCATAGCCACCATCGAGCGGTATGAACACCACCATCATGATCGCCAGCGCCACGATGCTACGGATGAAGGTTATCTGGTGCAGCGCATAGCCATCGGACAGCAGCTTGACCAGCATGTCCTGGATCGCGAACAGCGTCGCCGACCCCATCACGCAAAAAATCCCGAACATGGCAGTCCTTGCCGTCGGCGATCCCGCGATCATGGTCATGCCCGTTCCTCCATTTCTGTCCGCAAATGACCGCCTATCATTGCTGGTCTCCGGAAAACAGTGACCTGCAGGCGAATTGCCGCATTGCCTTGACCCACCCCCGGCGCGCCGGATAAATCGTAGACTTTCTAAGGGGTATTTCATGACTTTCGACTTCGACCGCGTCATCGATCGGCGCAACACCTTTTCGGCCAAATGGGACCGTATGGCGCAAGCCTGCGGTGTCGATGCGCCCGACGGAATTCCGATGTGGGTGGCCGACATGGATTTCGCAGCGCCGCCTGCGGTGACCGAAATCCTGCGCGCGGAAGTGGAGCGCGCCACACATGGCTACTACTCCACCAGCGCCGGCTGGCGCCAGGCCTGCGCCGAGTGGGTTGCCCGCCGCCATGGCTGGCAGATCGAGCCGACCTGGATTTCCCCGACGCCGGGCATTGTCTCGGGAATCGGCCTGACAATGCAGGCATTGACGGAGCCGGGCGACGAAATCGTCGTCTTCTCGCCCGCCTACCATGCCTTCCGCTTCATCATCGAGGCGAATGAGCGGCGCATCTTCAACGTCCCGATGACCACCGAACAGGGCAGATACAAGATGGATCTGGACCTGTTGGCGCGCACACTGCCGGAGCGCGCCCGCATGGTGCTGCTGTGTTCGCCGCACAATCCGGGCGGCCGGGTGTGGGAAGCTTCGGAGATTTCTGCGCTCGCGGATTTCTGCCTGGCGAATAATCTGGTTCTGGTCTCCGACGAGATCCACAACGATCTCGTCTATCCCGGCGCAACGCATGTGCCCACGGCGCTGGCGGCCCCGCAGATCGTCGACAGCCTTGTCACCTGCGTCGCCGCCACCAAGACCTTCAACCTTGCCGGCGCCCATGTCGGGGCGCTCGTCACCTCCAATCCCGAATTGCGCAAGAAGATCGATGCGCGGGTCAACGCGGCGGGCCTTTCCTCCCCCAATCTGTTCGGCATGATCGCGACCGAGGCTGCCTGGCGCGGCGGCGAAGCCTGGCTCGACGCCTTGCTCCCCTATCTCGACGCCAACCGCCAGCATTTCGACGCGCAGATCGCAAGGGCTGTCCCCGGCGCACGATCCATGCCGCTGCAGGCGACCTATCTTGCCTGGGTCGACTTCACCGGCACCGGGCTGGCGCGCGAAGACTTCATGGAGCGCATCACCAAGCGCGCGCGCATCGGCATCTCGCCCGGCCCGCAATTCGGCCCCGGCGGCGAGAACTGGGTACGCTTCAACTTCGCGACCCAGCGCTATTGGCTGGACGAGGCGCTCTCGCGGCTTGCCGACGCGTTTTCCGATCTGAAGTGAACGCGGAACTCTCCGCGCTGGTGAAGGAGGCCCGCATGATCGTGGTGCTGACCGGCGCGGGGATTTCGACCGAGTCAGGCATTCCCGATTTCCGCTCGCCCGGCGGGGTATGGTCGCGTTACCGCATCATCCAGTATCCCGAATTCCTCGGATCCGAGGCGGCGAGGCTGGAAGACTGGCGCCGCCGCTTCGACATGGAGGATGCGCTGGGCGTGGTCGAACCCAATGCCGGCCATGCCTGGCTGGCCGAACTTGTCGCTTCCGGCAAATGTCCCGCCGTGATCACCCAGAACATTGACGGCCTGCACCAGGCGTCGGGCATCGAGGCGGACAGGGTGATCGAACTGCACGGCAATGCCCGCCACGCGCTGTGCGTGGAATGCGGGCTGCGCCACGAAATTACCGAGTGCCGGGCCATGCTGGAGAGGTCCGGCCGCGCGCCGGCATGCCGCCAATGCGGCGGGGTGGTCAAATCCGCGGTGGTAATGTTCGGAGAGGCGATGCCCCGTGCTCCGCTGGAACAGGCGAACCTGCTCGCGGAGGGCTGCGATCTCTTCATCGCGATCGGCACTTCGCTCGTGGTCCAACCGGCCGCCATGCTGCCGCTCATCGCAAAGCGCGCCGGCGCGAAACTCGCCATCCTCAACCGCGAGCCGACGGAAATGGACGACTACGCCGATCTGGTGATCAACGCCGAGATTGGCGAGACGCTTTCGGGAAGTTAGAGCGCCTCCCGCTCGCGATCCTTCGCCTTGCGCGCCTCGCGCTCGGCCCGCTTCTTCTCGCGAAGGGTCTCGACATCGGCGGCCACATGCCGCTCGCCGCGCGCCGCCGCGAGTTCCACCTGTTTCTGGCGCTCGGCGAAGGCGGCCTTGCGCTCACCGCTCATCGCATCATGGCAGTGCGGGCAGCACACACCCTTCAGATATTTCGCCGACTGCTTGTCCGCCTCGGTGATCGGCATGCGGCAGGCATGGCACAGATCGTAATTGCCGGGCTTGAGCCCATGGCCGACCGAGACTCGATTGTCGAAGACGAAGCACTCGCCCTCCCAAAGACTTTCCGCCTCCGGCACGGTCTCAAGATATTTCAGGATGCCGCCCTTCAGATGGAAGACATCCTCGAACCCCTCCGCCTTGACGAAGGCCGTCGCCTTTTCGCAGCGTATGCCGCCCGTGCAGAACATCGCGATCCTGGGCTTGTTGTGGAACCGGTCCTTGTTCTGGCGGAACCATTCGGGAAACTCGCGAAACGTCACGGTCTGCGGGTCGATCGCGCCCTTGAACGTGCCGATCGCCACTTCGTAATCATTGCGCGTGTCGATCAGCACGGTGTCGGGATCGGCGACGACCTCGTTCCACTCATCAGGATCGAGATAGGCGCCCACGGTCTCGTTCGGGTCGATGCCCGGCACGCCCATGGTGACGATTTCCTTCTTCAGCCGCACCTTCATCCGGTAGAACGGGTTCTCGTCGCAATGGCTTTCCTTGTGCTCGAGATCGGCGAGCCTCGGATCGGATTTCAGCAGGGCGATCAGCGCCTCAATCGCCTCGCCCGGACCCGCGACCGTGCCGTTGATCCCCTCATGCGCCAGCAACAAGGTGCCGAAGATCTCGCGCGCCTTGCAGAATTCGAGCAGGCGCGGCTGGATCTCGCGGAAATCCGGTAGTGAAACGAATTTGTAAAGCGCGGCGACGGTGATCATCGGTTTCTTCCTTTCGGCCGTCAGATAGTCGCTTGCACCGCGCCCGCGCAAGGGAAACGAGGTCGCAGATTGCGGCGCCTGCGCAGACCTCCGTTTCAGGCTAGAGAAATTATTCACCGCGCTCGCCACGTTCAGGCGCATTGGCGACCCGCACCGGCGCATTGGCTGGACAGTTGAAACGAAGGGAGATCCCAACGGGCGAGCCTTCCGGCCTGCCCTCGCGGCGGCAAGGACCTATACGCGCTCGCCGCCTGCCTGATGGGTGGAGCGCTTCAGCCGCTCGATCATCGGCCGGTCCGCCTCGCTTGGTTCGGGACGGCCGAAGAGATAGCCCTGCACTTCGCTGCAGCCTTCCGCAGCCACGCAATCCAGATGCGCTTGGGTCTCCACGCCTTCCGCAACGGTGGTCACCCCCAACCGTTTGCCCAGATCGGCGACGGCGCCGACAACGGCGGCGCAATCGGTCCGCTCCACCGCATCCTGGACGAAGGAGCCGTCGATCTTGATCTTGTCAAAGGGAAACACGCGCAAATGCGCCAGCGATGAATAGCCGGTGCCGAAATCGTCCAGCGCGACGCGAACACCCATGTCCCGCAAGCGCCGAAGATCGCCCATGGTGTCGGCGTCCTCCTTGAGCAGCGCGGTCTCGGTAACCTCGATCTCCAGCCTGTCGGGCGAGAGGCCGTTGTCGATCAGCGCCTGCAACACGGCCGGCGCCAGCGTGCCCCTGCCGAGTTGATTGGCAGATACGTTCACCGCCACGCGCGCGCCATCCTGCCATCCCGCGGCCTCGCGGCACGCGCTGTTGAGCACGAATGCGCCGAGCCTTTCGATAAGGCCGCTGCGTTCTGCGACGGGAACGAATTCTGCCGGCGAGATCCAGCCTCGGGCCGGATGGTGCCACCGCACGAGCGCCTCGCGGGACGTTATCGCATTGGTGCGAATATCGACGATCGGCTGATAGAAAACAAATAACTGGTTGCGGGCGCTGAGCGCGACGCGCAGATCCGTTTCCGTTCTCGACATCGCCTGCAATTGCCGCTCGATCTCGAACGAGAAAATCCTGAATGCGCCCTTCCCGGCCTCCTTCACCGCGTAGAGCGCCATGTCCGCGCGAGCCAGAAGCGTTTCGGAATCGGTACCGTGATCGGGAGCGACGGCGATGCCGATCGACGCGCCAACATGGATGTTGCGCGCCTTGCCGAGGCTGTAGGGCTTGTCCAGAATTCGCACCAGATTGCCAGCCGCCACTTGCGCGCCGCCTGCATCCCCATCGGTCAGCAGCACCGCGAATTCGTCGCCGCCCAGGCGGCCAACGACCGATCCCGGCGATGAGCATGTCGCGCGAAGCCGCTCGGCGACCTGCTGCAGAAGAGCGTCCCCGACATTGTGACCCTTGGAATCATTGATCGTCTTGAACCCGTCGAGATCGATCAACAACAGCGAAACGCCGCGATCGGAATGACTCAGCGCGGCGTCGAATTGCTCTCGAAACGTATATCGGTTGGCCAGTCCGGTAAGCGTATCGTAATGGGCGAGTTGGTGGATACGGTTTTCGGCCGCCACCTCCTTGGTCACGATCGCCCACGAGACCATCGGCCCAAGATATTCCCCGCTATTCGACCTTACGGCGGTCACCTGCAGGTCGATCACCTCAGAACCCAGCTTCCAACGGAACTGGTGAGGAAAGCTTGCGGGATCATCCAGCAGCTTCCTGCCGCGCCCCGAACGCGCGAAAAATGTGTCGATGTCGGCTCCAAGCACCTCTTCCGGCGGGATCGGCAGCAGGTGCGCGATGCGCTCCAACAGCGCCCGCGAGGTGGCGTTGACATAGTCGATGCGCATGGTGGCCGGATTGACGGTCATGACCGCGATCGGCATGTCGTCGATCATGTGCAGCAGCCTGCTTTGCTCCGCCTCCCGGATTCGCGCATCCGTCTGTGCATTGACCAGGCTGGCAAAATCCCGGCTCTGGATCGTCAGGATGACGACCAGCGCGGCGGCAACCAGCGTCACATTGATCGCCATCGCCGCCAGTTCCGGCTTTTGCGTCATGACGAAATATCCAACGAATGTCGTGGTTCCCACTGCGGCCACGATCAGCGCCGCCGTGCGAGCGTGAATGAGGCACATCATGCAGCCGATCATCGAGACGACGATGAAGATTGCGACATTGCCCTGGGCGTACGGATCGCCATAGGGGAAAAGCGCCAGGGCCCAACTGACGAATGCGCCGGCCAGGACAGCGGCCAGGACGTTCGTAACCCTGAACATCGTAACGGCCTGGCGCGCTGTAATCTCCCGGTTCCGGATCGGCCACCAAACCGCCACGCGAACCAGGCAGACGATGGTCAGGGCGCTGGAGGCGAGAACCGTCAGTGCGATGGGCGCCAGATCGTAGAAGGTGTAGGCCAGGATCCAGCCATTTGTTGAAAGCATGAAATACATCAGCGGGATAAGCCGCGACAGCGCCATGCGCTGCGCCTTCAGCAATTCCGGATTATCCTGTCTGATCGCAACGAACGCTACGACACTTTCGATGATATGCGACAAGTACATTCGCTGACCTGCTTCCGCCGCCCCTGTGGCGCAGTCATACACTTCAGAGCTTTACATAAGCTGAACTCCGGCGGACCCGCGCTGGCGCAGCGTCATCCTTCCCCTTCCCTTGGAGCAGCTTTTCCCACATGCTTCCCCAATGCGACCCGGCGACATCGACGAGACTGACAGGAAAATCCTGCGGCAATTACAGCGGGATGGCGAACGCTCGATCGCCGATGTCGCGGAAGCGGTCGGCCTGTCCCACACCCCTGTCTGGCGTCGGATCAAGCGTATGCAGGAGGCCGGCATTCTCGGTGGGCGACCTTACCGACTCAACCCTGAAAAGATCGGCCTCGACGTGTCGATCCTGGTTTTCGTCAAGCTTGACCGCCATTCGCCCGAAGCATTGGAGAGCTTTGAAGCCTCGGTGCTGGATGTGCCGGAAATCCTGCAATGCTATACGATGAGCGGCGAGTTCGACTATCTTCTGCGGGTGGTAGTTGCAACGGTGCGCGACTACGAGAAGGCGGTGAAGGGCCGGCTGCTTCGCCTGCCGCATGTCGGCAATCTGAACTCACATTTCGCCCTGAGCGAGATCAAGAACAGCCACGAACTGCCGCTCTGATCCGGGCCGATCTGTGGAAGGCGCACCTGTTGCGGCGACGCGCAATTGCGCTCGATATTCAGCCCCACCTGGCGATAGAATTTCTGCTGCAGCGCAATACGCGCATTTCTCATCCTCGATTTCAGGGGATGTGGCGGAGGAAATTGCGCCGGGACGCGCGACGCCTTGAAAATTGGCGCTGAAAGTTTCCCCGGACTGCTCCATAATCGACACAAGCACATCGCGAGGGAGCAGGGCATGAACGAGAGCGTCGATCCAAACGCTGCGCTGGCGCAATCCGTCACGCTGGAGGACAAATACACCGCCAGCTCCGGCAAGGTTTTCATTTCAGGCACGCAGGCGCTGGTCCGCCTTCCGATCGTGCAGATGCGCCGCGACCGCGCCGCCGGCCTCAACACCGGCGCCTTCATCTCCGGCTATCGCGGCTCGCCGGTCGGCGGGCTGGACTTCGCCTATGTCCAGGCCCGCAAGCACCTCAAGGAGCACGGGATCGTGTTCCAGCCCGGCGTGAACGAGGACCTCGCCGCCACCGCAGTCTGGGGATCGCAGCAGGCCATGCTGTCGCCAGGGGTCCGCAAGGATGGCGTGCTCGGCATCTGGTACGGCAAGGGCCCCGGCGTCGATCGCTGCGGCGACGTTTTCAAGCACGCCAATTCCGCCGGCACCAGCCCGCATGGCGGCGTGCTCGCGGTCGCGGGGGACGATCACCTCGCCAAATCCTCCACCGTCGCCCATCAGTCCGACCACGCGTTCATGGCGGCGATCATGCCGATGCTGTTTCCCTCCAGCGTGCATGAATTCGTCGAGCTCGGGCTGCTCGGCATCGCCATGTCGCGCTATTCGGGCCTGTGGGTCGCCTACAAGGTCATCGCCGACACGATCGAGACGACCGGCGTCGTCGATCTTGGCGGCGAGGCGCGCAAATTCGTGACCCCGACGGACTTCGAAACACCCACCGGCGGCCTCAACATCCGCTGGCCCGACGATCGCTATGCCCAGGACGAGCGCCTGCAGGAGCACAAGGCCTATGCAGCAATCGCGTTCGCCCGCGCCAACCGGGTCGACCAGTTGGTGATCGACTCGAGCAAGCCGCGTTTTGGCGTGGTTTCATCCGGCAAGGCCTATGAGAATGTGCGCGAGGCCCTGCGCCACATGGGCATCGACGCAGCCACGGCGGAGGCGATCGGCCTGAGGCTCTACAAGGTGCGCATGCCCTGGCCGCTGGAGCCGGAAGGGGTGCGCCATTTCTCCGAGGGCCTGGAGGAAGTACTGGTGATCGAGGAGCGCCGCGAGGTGATCGAGCACCAGATCAAGCAGCAATTGTTCAACTGGCGCGCCGATGTGCGCCCGCGCATCGTCGGCAAGTTCGACGACAAGGACCGCCACATCCTGTCGCTGCATGAGGAAATCACCACCGGCGTTGCGCTGCGCGCGATCGCCAGCCGCCTGCTGAAATTCGATCTGCCGGAGGATCTGCGCAGCCGCGTCGCCAATCTGCTCGAACATTACCAGAAGCGGCACGACCTCAAGACCGGGCACAAATCCCCCGTCGCGCGCACCCCCTATTTCTGCTCGGGCTGTCCGCACAACACGTCGACCAAGGTGCCGGATGGAAGCCGCGCCATGGCCGGCCTCGGCTGCCACTTCATGGCGC
>JAUIBM010000108.1 GCA_030428345.1 Alphaproteobacteria bacterium
CTCGGCCAGCGGCTCGATGATTTCGCGCGCCTTGGGACCCTGGACCGCGATCACCGCCCATTGCTCGGAGGTGGAGGTCAGCCAGACCTTCCAATCGGGGAATTCGGTCTGGAGATAGTCCTCCATCATGTTGAGGACGCGCGGCGCTCCGCCGGTGGTCGTCGTCACGTGGAAACGATCCGGCGCGAGGCGGCCGATCACCCCGTCGTCATAGATGAAGCCATCCTCGCGCAGCATGACGCCATAGCGGCAGCGGCCCGGCTCCAGCTTGTCCCAGGGATTGGTGTAGATGAGGTTCATGAACTTCGCGGCGTCGGGGCCGACCACCTCGATCTTGCCGAGCGTCGAGGCGTCGAAAATGCCGGCCACGTTGCGCACCGCCAGGCACTCGCGGTCGACGGCGGCCTTCATGTCCTCGCCGCCGCGGGGAAAATAGCGCGCCCGCTTCCATTGCCCGACATCCTCGAACACCGCGCCCTGCGCCTGCGCCCAACCATCGATGGGCGTGCGGCGGGTCACGTCGAACAGATCGCCGCGCGCGTGGTTTACGAAGGTGCCGAACGTCACCGGCGTGAACGGCGCTCGGAAGGTGGTGTGGCCGATGGCCGGGATGTCGACGCCCAGGGCCTCGGCGGCGATCGCCATGGTGTGGATGTTCGACAATTTGCCCTGGTCGGTCGCCATGCCGGTCGTCGTGTAGCGCTTGACGTGCTCGACCGAGCGGAAGCCCTCGCGCACCGCGAGGCGAATGTCCTTGGCGGTCACGTCGTTCTGGAAATCGACAAAGGCCTTGGTCAGATCCTGCGCGCCGGCGCTCTTCGATCCGCCGGAGAAGGAGCCGGCCATGGAATCTTCCGATTCCACTTCCGGGGCCGGGCCGCCCGTCGCCATCGCCCCCTCGCGCATGGCCGCGGCGAGGCTTCGCGTTCCGTTGCAGGCGCCGATGCAGATGCAGTCCTCCGGCGAGGCGCCGGGAAGAAAGCGCCCGCCCTCGCCATCCCAGTTCAATCCGCCGCGCGATTGCGAGAAAAGATGAACCGACGGCGTCCAGCCGCCGGAAACCAGCAAAGCGTCGACGGGAAATTTCTCGACGCGGGTTGAATCGACCGGCTGCACCTTCATGGAGGCGATCCGCAGCCGTCCGAAGGTGTCGGTTACGGCGTGGCCCGTGCGCATCGCGATGCCCAGATCGTTGGCGCGCGCCATCAGCGCGGACGGCACATTGGGGCGGCAATCGACGATGATCGAGACATCGATGCCCGCGCTCTTCAGTTCGAACGCCGTTTCCCAGGCCGAATCGCAGGCGGTGTAGACGCCGACCCGCGAGCCGACAGCAACGCCATATTCGGCAAGAAAGCGCCGGGCGGCGGATGCGAGCATGATGCCGGGGCGGTCGTTGTTGGCGAACACCAGGTGCCGCTCGATCGCGCCGGTCGCCAGCACCACCTTCCTGGCGCGCACCTGCCACAGGCGCTCGCGCGCCGCGTCCGGTCCGGGATTGTCGAGGTGATCGGTCAGCCTTTCGGCCAGCGCCAGCATGTTGTGCGCGCCATAGCTGAAGGCGGTCGTGCGCGGCAGGATCGTGACATTGTCCATCGCCGCCAGCTGCGCGATAGCGTTCGCGGCCCATTCCGCGCCCGGCAGGCCGGCGATCCGGGCAGTAGAATCGACGCGCAAATGGCCGCCGAGCTGCGGATTTTCGTCGCAAAGGATGACGCGCTTGCCGGCATTGGCTCCGCCGAGCGCGGCGACCAGTCCGGCCGCCCCGCCGCCG
Organism: Alphaproteobacteria bacterium; assembly: GCA_030428345.1. Lineage (GTDB taxonomy): Bacteria > Pseudomonadota > Alphaproteobacteria > Rhizobiales > Rhizobiaceae > BOKV01. The sequence continues at coordinate 1,775 of JAUIBM010000108.1, forward strand.
ACGACCAGCAGGTCGCAATGGGCGAACCGGTTGGCGTAGCTGTCCGGGTCTGATTCCTCCGGCGCGTGGCCAAGGCCTGCGGCGGCGCGAATAAGCGGCTCGTAGAGATGTTTCCATGCGGCCGCCGGCCACATGAAGGTCTTGTAGTAGAAGCCCGCGGGCAGGAAGCGTGACAGAAGGTCGTTGACCGCGCCGACGTCGAATTCCAGCGAGGGCCAGCGATTCTGGCTGGTCGCGACCATGCCGTCGAAGACCTCCTGCACGCCCATGCGCACATTGGGCTGGAAGCGGGCGGCGTCGCGCGCGATCCCCGCCAGCGCGTTCGGCTCCTCGGGACCAGCGGCGAGAATGCCGCGCGGGCGATGATATTTGAACGAGCGGCCAGCCAGATGGATGCCGTGTGCGAGCAGGGCCGAGGCGAGCGTGTCGCCCTCCAGCGCATTGAGGCGCCTGCCGTCGAAGGTGAAGGAAAGGGTGCGCGCCGGCGAAAGGCGCCCCTTTCCGGGTATGCGGAACCGGCCGGCGCCGGCAGGTTTGGCGCTCACTGTCCGTCTCCTTCGCCAGTCAGGCGGATCGGCTCGTTGGCGGGGGTGCCGCGCCCGATAGGCGTTGCGGCGGCGATCTCGCGCTCGCTCAATTGCGGCTTGGGCTCGCCGGCCTTGTAGGTGCGGATGAACTTGTCCGAGACCGAGTGGCGCGCGGCGTTGAAGAAGCGGCCGCAGCCATGCAGGTGCCGCCAGCGCTCGAAGACCACGCCCTTGCGGTTTTCGCGGATGAAGAAGAACGCCTCGAACTGCTCATCGGTGATGTCGGCGAGGTTGGACGGCCGGGCGACATGCGCCTCGCCGGCATGGCGGAATTCGAGTTCCGGCAGGTCCGCCTCGCAATAGGGGCAATGGATCAGGAGCATCGCAGTTTCCTCAATGCGCCACGGCGGCGGCGGCGGCTTCGTCGATCAGCCGGCCGGTGCGGAAGCGCTCCAGCGTGAAGCCGGCATTGATGGCGTGCGGCTCGTCGCGGGCGATGGTGTGGGCGAAGACATGGCCTGAGCCCGGCGTCGCCTTGAAGCCGCCCGTGCCCCAGCCGCAATTGACATAGAGCCCCTTGACCGGGGTCTTGGCGAGGATCGGCGAGCGGTCCGGCGTCACGTCGACAATGCCGCCCCAGGTGCGCAGCATCTTCATGCGCGTGAACATGGGAAACATCTCGCAGATCGCGTCGAGCGTGTGGGTGAGGATGTGCAGCCCGCCGGTCTGGGAATAGGAAGTGTACTGGTCCGTGCCGGCGCCGATGACCAGTTCGCCCTTGTCGGATTGCGAGATATAGGCATGCACGGTGTTCGACATGACGACACAGGGAAAGCAGGGTTTCACCGGCTCGGAGACCAGCGCCTGCAGGGGATAGCTTTCCAGCGGCATGCGCACGCCGGCCATTTCCATCAGCACCGATGTGTGTCCGGCGACGACGACGGCGATCTTCTTCGCGCGGATCGGGCCGCGGGTCGTCTGCACCCCGGAAACCGCCCCGTCCGGCCCGCGATCAATGCCCGTCACCTCGCAATTCTGGATGATGTGGACGCCGCGATCGGAGGCGGCGCGGGCGTAGCCCCAGGCAACCGCGTCGTGCCGGGCGGTGCCGCCGCGCCTTTGCAGCGCCGCGCCGACCACCGGGTAGCGCGCCGATCTGGAAATGTTGAGCGGCGGGCAGAATTCCTTGGCCTGCTCGGGCGTCAGCCATTCATTGTCGACGCCGTTCAGCCGGTTGGCGTGGATGTGTCGCTTGAACACCTGCACGTCATGCACATTGTGGGCGAGCATCATCACCCCGCGCGGGGAGTACATGACATTGTAGTTGATCTCGCGGCTCAGCCCCTCCCACAGCTTGACGGCATGGTCGTAGATGCCGGCGCTCTCGTCATAAAGATAGTTGGAGCGGATGATGGTGGTGTTTCGGCCGGTATTGCCGCCACCGAGCCAGCCCTTCTCCAGCACGGCGACATTGGTCACGCCGTGTTCCTTCGCCAGGTAATAGGCCGTCGCGAGGCCGTGTCCGCCGGCTCCCACGATGATCACGTCATATTCGGTGCGCGGCTCGGGCGCGTCCCACTGCCTGCCCCAGCCCTTGTGGCCGCGCAACGCCTCGCGCAGCAGGGAAAGGGCCGAAAATTTCTGCATGGCGCGCCTCCCGCAGGGCAGATGTCATCCGTAATGTGAGCGATACCATAGCGGGCAGGCGGGATGTCAATTGTCGGTAAGCGACCGGCGATGACGCAGACAGCGCCTGTGCCGCTTCGTCTTGACGCATGCAAGTTGATGGGCTAATGAACCGCCCACTTACGGCGCGCCCGTTTTTGACGTGTGGCGCGCTTTCCTTTTGTAGCGGCCCGTCGCCGCAAATGTTCCGGTCCAGTGCCATGAAAATCAAGAATTCGCTCAAGTCGCTGAAGGGGCGCCATCGCGCCAACCGTCTCGTGCGCCGCAAGGGCCGGGTCTACATCATCAACAAGGTCAATCCGCGCTACAAGGCCCGCCAGGGCTGATTGGCGGCGAATTGGCGATCACGCCATTTTGCGTTTGACGCGGCGCTGCAGGGGACTAGATTCCCTGCATGCGTCGTTTTGTGCTTGCCCTGACCCTTGGCCTTGCCGCCTTTTCGCTCCCGCCCGCAGCTCATGCGGAGGATGACGCCGATGTCGCGTCCGAGCGGCCGGCCGCAACCCTCGACAGCCTCTTCCAGGATTTGCGTTCCCAGAGCAATCGCTCGGCCGCACGGCGCGTGGTGCGCCAGATCTGGGGCAAATGGAACGATTCGGGTTCGGCCACCATCGACCTGCTGATGGGCTGGGCCGGCGAAGCGATGCGCGCCGACAAGAGCGCCGTCGCCGAGGACATGCTGACACAGGTGATCGTCCTGCAGCCAGATTACGCCGAAGGCTGGAACAAGCGCGCCACGCTGTACTACAGCAAGGGCGACTATGGTCGCTCGCTCGCCGACATTGAGCGCGTCCTGCAATTGGAGCCCCGGCATTTCGGCGCGCTTTCCGGCCTTGCCGCGATTCTCCAGAAGACCGGCGAAGACCGCAAGGCGCTCGATGTCTGGAAGCGGGTGCTCGCGATCTATCCGGCCAATGACCAGGCCCAGAAGGCCGTCATCGAGCTGGAGGAAGAGCTTGCCGGACAGGCGACCTGACGGCGCATGACCCTTGCAAAGCCCGTGTTTCTCGGATTCGTGCTCGTCATCCTGTTGCTGGTGCTGGCGACGCAATGGTTGACGCGGCGGGTCGAGGCCCGCTTTCCGCCGATCGGCAAGTTCGCGACGGTGGACGGGGTCCGCCTGCATTACATCGACGTTCCCGCTGACAGGCCTGATCTCGCGCCGATGATCTACCTGCACGGGGCGAGCGGCAATGCGCGCGACTTGCACGGCGCGCTTGCCGGGCCGCTTTCCGGGCGGGCGCGCATGATCTTCCCCGATCGCCCGGGAGCCGGCTATTCGCAGCGCGGCGGTCCCGAGATGGCGGCGCCGGACCGTCAGGCGCAGCTGATCGCGGGGCTGATGCGCGAACTCGGCCTGGAGCGGGCTGTGATCGTGGGCCATTCGTTGGGCGCCGCGGTCGCGACCGCCTTCGCCGTGGCGTTTCCCGCAAGGACGCAGGGCCTCGTCCTCATTTCGCCGGCCACCCACCCCTGGCCGGGCGGCGACATCACCTGGTATTACGACCTGGTCAACACGCCGGTCATCGGTCGGATCTTCACGGAGACGCTGGCCATTCCGCTGGGAAGCCTCGTCTATCGCGAGGCGCTCAAGGGCGTGTTTACGCCGAACAAGGTCCCGCGTGACTACCCCGAGCGCTCCGGCACCCGCCTTGTGCTGCGCCCCGCCAATTTCCGGGACAACGCGGCCGATGTCGGCGAATTGTTCGAGCATGTGACGCGGCTGTCGAAGCGCTATGGCGAGATTGAAGCGCCCACGGTGATCATTACCGGCGATGCCGACACCGTGGTGCTGCCCGAGATCCATTCCGCCGGGCTTGCCCGCGACATTGCAGGATCGCGGCTGGTGACCCTGCCCCGGACCGGCCACATGCCCCCCTATCCGAAGACGGACGCCATCATCGCGGAGATCGAGGGGCTGAACGTCACCAGCAGTCAAAGCGCGGCACTACGATAGGCTCAGTCGTCAGCCTTGTGCGCGACGATATTCACCAGCCGGCCGAAGGGGTCGCGCACATAGAAACGCCGCACGCCCCAGGGCTCGTCCACCGGGCCATATTCGACCAAAAAACCTGCGGCCGACATGCCCGCCAGCACGGCGTCGACATCGTCGACCTCGACCGAGAGGTCGGGCACCGGTGTGCCGGAGCCGCCCTGCGAGGCGAAGCTGATCTGGACCTGCATCGGCTGGCTCGAGCCATAGGTGACGATCCAGCCCATATCCATGAGCGGCTCCAGGCCCAGTATCTCGCCATAGAACCGCCGCGCCGCTGCCGGATCGGCGGCTTCGACATTGGCGACGATCCGGCGAACGGTCATGTTTCTCAGATGCCGGAGCGGCCGTCGCTGGAGACGAAGGCGATGCGCAGCATGTTGGTCGATCCGGGCGTGCGCAGCGGCACGCCGGCGATGATCATCACGCGGTCGCCGGGAGAGGCGTAATCCTCGTCGACGGCGATGCGGCAGGCGCGGTGAACCACATCTTCCAGATCGGTCGCGTCTTCCGTAACGACACAGTGCAGGCCCCAGGCGATCGCCAGGCGGCGGGCGGTGCGCGCAACCGGGGAAAGCGTGACGATCGGGCGCGACGGGCGTTCGCGCGCGGCGCGCAGGCCGGTCGCGCCGGACGCCGTGTAGCACACGATGGCCGCAAGATTGAGCGTTTCGGCGATCTCGCGCGCGGCGAGCGAAATGGCGTCCGCCCCGGTTGCTTCCGCCGCCGGGCGCTGGGCGGTGATGATGCCGCGATAATTGGGGTCCTGTTCGACGTTTTCCGCGATGGAGTTCATCATCGCAACCGATTCCACCGGATAGTCGCCCGCTGCCGATTCGGCCGAGAGCATCACGGCGTCGGCGCCCTCGAACACCGCGCCGGCGACGTCCGAGACCTCGGCGCGTGTCGGAACGGGCGCGCTGATCATCGATTCGAGCATCTGCGTCGCTACGACGACCGGCTTGCCCGCGCGGCGGCAGCGCCGCACGATCTGCTTCTGGATACCCGGCACCGCCTCAAGCGGCATTTCCACGCCCAGATCGCCGCGCGCCACCATGATCGCCTCGGAAAGATCGATGATTTCCTCGATCCGCGCCAGCGCCTGCGGCTTTTCGATCTTGGCCATGACCGCGACGCGGCCGCGCGCGATCTTGCGTACCTCGGCAAGGTCCTCGGGCCGCTGGACGAAGGAAAGCGCCACCCAGTCGACCTCGGCCGCGATGGCGGCTTCCAGATCCTTGCGGTCCTTGGGCGTCAGCGCGCCTTCCGACAGTTCGGTATCGGGCAGGCTCACGCCCTTGCGGTCCGACAGCTTGGACCCGGCGATGACCTCCGCGGTCACGGCAGTGGGTGAGGCCTTGACGACATGAAGGCGCACGCGGCCATCGTCGATCAGGACGCGATCGCCGACCTTGAGCGCGGCAAGAATTTCCGGGTGGGGCAGGTGGACGCGCTTTGCGTCGCCCGGCGTCGGGTCACTGTCGAAGGTAATCTTGTCGCCCGGTTTGACCGCGATCTTGCCCTCGGCGAACTTGCCGAGGCGATGCTTGGGACCCTGAAGGTCGCACAATATGCCGATCGGCCGGCCCAGATCGGCCTCAATCTCGCGGATCAGCGTCACCAGCTGGCGCAAGGTGGGGTGATCGGTGTGGCTCATGTTGATGCGAAACACGTCCGCCCCGGCCTTGAACAGCGCCTCAATGATCGGCTTTGTGTTGGAGGCAGGGCCGAGGGTGGCCAGTATCTTTACACGGCGGTTGCGTCGCATTGGCTGGAGGGCCTTCGGTTAGCGGTTTCGTTGCCTGCTGCTTGTCATTTGGCCGGTTCGGTGCTGCTGCGACCCTGTTCGGTCAGGCGCACCATCCAGCTTTCCTTGTTGGTGGTGTCGACCTCGAAGAAGCCCGTCTTGCGGTAGCCGCGAGAGAAGCACTCCTTCACGCCTTCGATGCGGAATTCCTTGTTGGCCGTGCACATGAAGACTTCGCCGCGCCATTGTCCGCCGCGATCGGCGTCCTCGGCGTAAATGTAGTAGAAACGGCTGTTGAGATCGCCCTCGATCAGCGACGCACAGGCTTCGCCGCGAATCTGCCACCAGCCCTCCGTCACCCACTCGCCCTTCGACAGATAGCCGATCGCGACGCCGACGAGGCTCTTGGTGTCGTT
>JAUIBM010000109.1 GCA_030428345.1 Alphaproteobacteria bacterium
GATTCGCCCTGACCGCCATCGGCGTAGCGCGCGGCGGCAAACTGGCTATGCAAAGCGCGCCTGCAAGGGTTGGCAAGCAATGACTGACGCGCACTCATCCGACTGGAGCTACATTCCCGAACTCGCCAATGTGGACGTGAACCGGTTCGCCATAGCCGTGGCCGGCCTCGACGGGCAGGTGCATGTCGCGGGCGATGCGGCGCGACCCTTTTCCATCCAGAGCGTTTCCAAGGTATTCACGCTGACGCTGGCGCTGGGCAAGCTCGGCGACACCATGTGGAGCCGGGTCGGGCGCGAGCCGTCCGGCAACGCCTTCAATTCGATCGTCCAGCTCGAACAGGAAAAGGGCAGGCCGCGCAACCCGTTCATCAATGCCGGGGCGATCACGGTCGCCGATCTCATTCTCGCCGGCCACGAGCCGCGTGAGGCGATCGGCGAGATCGTGCGCTTTGTTCGCTTCCTGGCCGACGACGACACCATCCGCATCGACGAACGCGTTGCGCATTCGGAACTGGCGACCGGCGACCGCAATGCCTCGCTCGCCCATTTCATGCGGTCCTTCGGACGTCTGGACAATCCGGTGGATCATGTATTGGGCGTCTATTTCCACCACTGCGCCCTTGCGGTGACGTGCCGCCAGCTTGCCGTGGCCGGGCAGTATCTCGCCGCCGGCGGCGTCAGCCCCAAGACAGGCGCGCGGGTCATCTCCGCCGAGCGAGCCCGGCGCATCAACGCGGTCATGCTGACCTGCGGCCATTACGACGGATCGGGAGAATTCGCCTATCGCGTCGGCCTGCCGGGCAAGAGCGGGGTGGGCGGCGCGATCCTCGCCGTCGCGCCCGGCAAGGCCTCGATCGCGGTATGGTCGCCCGGGCTCGATCCGGTCGGCAATTCCAAGCTTGGCGCCGAGGCGCTGGAAATGCTGACCCATCGCACCGGCTGGTCGGTATTCGGCGCTTGACGCGCCGCGCCCAAACAGACGATCACAGGGCTGGATTGAATTTCGGGCGCGCATGCGCGGCCCGGAGACGGAGCGCGCCATGGAAAGTTTGCTGAAGCAGCCGAGCGAGACGGCGATCCCCGATGCGGCGCCGGACACAGCCGAGGGCTGCCACCCGATGTTCCGCCAGGCGCAGACCGGCGTTGAATTCAACAAGCTTCGTAAGCGCCTGTTGCGGCTCACGCGCGAGGCGGTGGAAGGCTATGCAATGGTGCGCCCCGGCGCGCGTTGGCTGGTGGCGCTTTCCGGCGGCAAGGATTCCTACGGCCTGCTGGCGCTGCTGCTCGATCTGAAATGGCGCGGCCTGCTGCCGGTGGAACTGCTCGCCTGCAATCTCGACCAGGGACAGCCGAACTTTCCCAAGCACATCCTTCCTGAGTTTCTCGAGCGGCACGGCGTGCCGCATCGCATCGAGTACCAGGACACCTATTCGGTGGTGACCGACAAACTACCGGACACGGCCACCTATTGCTCGCTGTGCTCGCGCCTGCGGCGCGGGCATCTCTACCGTGTCGCGCGCGAGGAGGGTTGCGAGGCCCTGGTGCTGGGCCATCACCGCGAGGACATTCTGGAGACGTTTTTCCTGAACCTGTTCCACGGCGGACGCCTGGCCGCCATGCCGCCCAAGCTGATCAATGACGAGGGCGACGTCATGGTGCTGCGCCCGCTCAGCTTCTGCGCCGAGGCCGATCTGGCCCGGCTGGCCGATCACATGGCGTTCCCGATCATTCCCTGCGATCTGTGCGGCAGCCAGGACGGCTTGCAGCGCAACGCAATGAAGTCGATGCTCAACGACATCGAGCAGCGCATGCCGGGGCGCAAGGACACGATGATCCGGGCGCTGTCCAATGTTCGGCCCAGCCATTTGCTGGACAAGTCGCTATTCGACTTTGCCGGCCTCGCCAACTAGCTTCAAGCTTGCGGCCGGGCGCACTAGCGCCTAACTGAATGGCATGAGGGAGAACTTGCGATGAGCGATTGGGGCAGGGGGTCTTCCGGGGAGAGGCAAGGTTCAGGCCGCGAGCGTCAAGGCTCGGGCAGATTCGGCGCCTTCGTCGTCGGGGTGCTTTTCGGCGTTGTCCTCCTCGTTGCGGCTGTCATCGGCGTGGCGCGCGCGGGTCTGGCCGATCTTTCGGCCATGCTTGGCGGCGTTGGTGCGGAGCAGGTGGAATCGCTGAAGCAGGAAGTCGCACGCCTGCGCGAACGCGCCGCCACCTCGCCGCAGCTTGAGGATTTGCGCCAGCGCGCGGAGAAGGGCGAAGCGGCGCTGGCCGCGCTGAAGCGCGAACGCGATGCGCTCGCCTCGGGCCAGTCCGACGCGGTCGAGCAATTGCGAACCGAGCTGGAATCGCTGCGCGAGGGCGACATTCCCAAGCTGGAAGCTGAACTGGGAACGCGCGACCGCCGGCTTGGCGAAATGGAAGCCAAGCTCAAGCTCGCCGAGGACGTGACCGGCGAGTTGCAGTCGCAATTGGGCAAGGCGTTCAACGAGGAAATCCCCGCGCTCAAGCGCCAGCTGGAACAGCGTGACGCCCTGTTGAAGCAGTATGACGGCGAGTTGACGGCAAAGCAGGCCGAGATCGCCTCGCTGCAGACGCAATTGAAGCAGGCCGAGCAAGGACAACGCTCGGCAGAGGACGCGCGGGCGAGGGACGCCGGGCGCAACGAGGCGCTGGCTGCGGAAAAGGCGCGCGCGGCGCAGATTGCGGTGGAACTGGACTCCACGAAGCAGGCGCTCGCCGCGCGCGATGCGCTGCTGAAGCAATATGACGACGAGTTGGCCGCCCGCCAGGGCGAGGTCGCCGCGCTCAACGATCGTCTCAAGGCCGCGGAAGCAGCAGCCGAGGCGGCGGCCGGCGACAAGAGCGCCGAGCGCGCCCGCCAGAAGCAGGCGGCGGCGACCGCCGAGCGCCTGCAACAGGCCGAAGCGCAGGTCGCGACCCTTTCGCAGGAACTGGAAAGCCGAAAGCAGGCGCTTGCCGCACGCGACAAGGCGATCGCCGACGAAATTGCTTCGCGTGATGCGGCGGTAAAGGCCGCTCGCGAGGCAGGGGAAAAGGCAGCGCGCGAGGATGCCGGGCAGGAGACTTCGGCCGCCCAGGCGCAGATCGCCTCGCTTGAGGCTGAACTTGCGCAAATTCGCGCCGAGAAGGAAGAACTCGTCGACAAGCTTGCGACGCTTTCCCGGCAGCCGCCTGCAAAGGAGGCGTCGCGCTCCTTCGGTTCCGACAAATCGGCAAAGGACGCCCAGCAGAAGCAGGCCCGCGAACTGACCCCGCGCGATCCGCTGCGCGTCGCCCAGGCGATGCGCGATGCCCTGGGGCTCGACGCGCTGGCGCCCGCGGACCGCGACCGAATCGCCACCGGGCTGATCGAGGGGGAATGCGTCTCGCGCGTTCTGGGCGAGGTGTTCGGCAAGGCCCCGGCCGTATCAACGCGCGATCTGATCGGCGCGCTCGATTCCGATTGTTAGGAGCAGACCATGACAGCCATTGCACGCATAGCGCTCGCCGTTCTGATCGCCCTTTCGGCGGGGCGGGCATTCGCGGCAGACAGCTTCGAGAAGAACATCATGACCGGCGGTCCCAAGGGGACCTATATCCGCATCGGACGCGACATCGCCGATCTGGGCGAGCGTTGCGGCCTCAAGCTGAATGTCGTCGAGAGCGCCGGCAGTCTGGAGAACTTCATCGGCGTGCGGCAGCGCAAGAACACCCAGTTCGGCATCGTGCAGTCCGATGTGCTGGAATATCTGAAGACCTATGCCGCCAATGACCCGGAGGTCCAGCAGGCCGTAAAGGGCGTGCGGATCATGTTCCCGCTCTACAATGAGGAAGTGCATCTGCTGGCGCGGAAGGAAATCGTCAGCGCGCGCGACCTGAAGGGCAAGAAGGTCGGCATCGGCGTCAAGGATTCCGGCACCTTTCTTAAGGCGTCCCTGATGCTCGACATCCTGCGGGTGCAGGACGCCGACCGTCAGCCGATCAGCGCCTCCGATGGGCTGGAAAAACTGCTGGCCGGCGAGATCGACGCCTTCTTCTATGTCGCCGGAGCGCCGGCCTCGCTGTTCGACACCGACCGGATCGACCCCGAACGCTTCCACCTCGTGACGTTGAACGAGGAGGCGTTGAAGGCGACCTATACCCCGGCGACCATCGCCGCGGGCACCTATCCCTGGCTGAAGAGCGACGCCGAGCTGGTGGCGGTCAAGGCGGTGCTGATGACCTACGACTACGACAAGGCGCGCAACGCCTATCACCGCCAGAGCTGCAAGGCGGTGGCCGATTACGCCAGCCTGATCCTGACCGGGCTCGACAGGCTGAAGGCGGAAGGCCACCCCAAATGGAAGGCGGTGGATCTGGCGGCGCTGCCGCCCGGCTGGCAGGTCGGCATTTGCGTCAAGGACGGCATGGCGGCCGATTACAAGGTCGCCTGCGCCGCCCCGGCCCCGGCGCAGAAAACCGGCGACCAGGAATATCTCGACCTGCTGAAACAGCGTCTAAAGCCCAATGTGCAGTAATTCCCCGATGGATCGCAGGTCGGCGAAACCGTCTGGTCGGGGCTCCTTCGCGCGGATTGCCGCCCTGGCGATGTTCGCCGCGAGCGTCTCGCTTGCCGCGCCTGCCCAGGCGGCGGGGCCTTTGAGCGGGCTGGTCGGCAAGAAGCGCGTCGTCCTGCTTTTCGCCAAGTCGCGCAGCGACGCGAGCCTCGACGAGCAGGTCGCCCGCCTAGCTGAGCGCCGGCCCGAGATCGAGGCGAGCGCCATGGTGGTGCTGCGCACCGCCGGCGATAACGAGACGTTGCCGATCATCGGCTATGCCAGCCTTCCGGGCGGCGCAGCGCGGGCGCTGATCCGCCGCTTCCAGCCGGCGACCGTTGGCCTCACGGTCATCTATGTCGCGAAGGACGGCGAGGAGAAGGGCCGCTGGACGCAAGTGGTCGACCCGCAGGCGATTTTCGACCTTGCCGAGTCGGCGGCGGTGCTGCAGGAAGAAAAAGCGGCGGCCGGCGCCGTCAGATAATCCAGCCGGCGCAAGCTTGGCGGTGGGCAGATGGCGCAATTATCCAAACGAATCTCGGGCATTCTGGGCGAGGGCAAGAGCGGCTGGGAAGTCCATTTCGAGGCGATCTCCCGCAAGCGGGCCGGCGCCGACATCATCATGCTGTCGATGGGCGATCATGATTTCGACACGCCCGACGCCACCGTCGAGGCCTGCATCGCGGCGCTGCGTTCGGGGCACCATCACTACACCGATCTTGCCGGCTTCGCCGAATTGCGCGCCGCCATGGCCCGGGTCAGCGAACTCAGCACGGGCGTTGCGACGCTTCCGCAGAATGTCATCACCACGCCGGGCGGGCAGGGCGCACTTTTTGCCGCGACGCAGGCCTCGCTCGACGTGGGCGATCACGCCATCGTCGTCGGCCCCTATTACGCGACCTATCCGGGAACGTTGCGCCTTGCGCAGGCCGACTACACGGTGGTGCAGGCCAGCGCCGAGGACGATTTCGAGCCGCGCCGCGCCGCGCTCGAGGCGGCGGTGACGCCGCGCACCCGGGCGATGCTGATCAATTCCCCGAACAATCCGACAGGCGCGGTCTATTCGCGCCGGACGCTGGAGGAGATCGCGCGGTTCTGCATCGACCATGATCTTTGGCTGATCTCCGACGAGGTCTATTGGACCCTGGCCGGCGGAGAGCACATCTCCGCCGCCTCCCTGCCCGGCATGGAGGAGCGCACGCTGGTGGTGAATTCGGTCTCCAAGAGCCACGCCATGACCGGCTGGCGGGCCGGTTGGCTGCGCGCGCCAGCGCCGGTCGTCGCCAGCCTGACCAATCTCAATCTGGTCGTCACCTTCGGCCTGGCCGATTTCGTCGGCCAAGCGCTGGTCAGGGCTCTGTCCAATGACTGGGGCGTCGCCGAGATCGCCGCGACCTATGCAAAACGGCGCCAGGCGATGCTCGCCGCCTTCCAGGGCATGGCCGGCGCTGTGGTGCGCGGCAGCCGCGGCGGCATGTACATCATGCTCGACGTGCGCGAGGTTGAGCCCGACGGCCAGGTCTTCGCAATGGGGCTGCTGGACACGGAAAAGGTCGCCGTCATGCCGGGCGAGAGCTTTGGCGAGGCTGCCGCTGGCCATGTCCGCATCTCGCTGGTGCAGGACGACGCCGTGCTGGCCGAGGCGGCAGCGCGCATCCGGCGCTATGTCGAGGGTCTGGCGCGGCACGCCGCCACGCCGGTTCTGGGAGCGGCGCAATGAGCCAGCTTTCCGAACGCCATGCGCGCTTTCGCGACTTGCACGCCTCGGGCTGCTTCGTCATTCCCAATCCGTGGGATGTCGGCTCGGCGCGCATGATGGCCGCGCTGGGGGCGAAGGCTCTGGCCACCACTTCGGCGGGGTTCGCCTTCACGCTCGGGCGTCCCGACATGGGCCGTGTCAGCCGCGACGAGATGCTGGGCCATGCCGAGGCGATCGTTGCCGGCACGCGCGTTCCGGTCAGCGGCGATTTTGAGAACGGCTTTGCCGACGAGCCGGACGGCGTCGCCGAGACCGTCCGGCTCGCGCGCGAAGTCGGTCTGTCCGGTTGCTCGATCGAGGACACGGTGATGGTCGACGGCAATCCCGCCTATGATTTCGACCTCGCCGTTGAGCGGATCAGCGCCGCCTGCGCCATGTCGCGCTCCTTCGCCGATCCCTTCGTGCTGTGCGCCCGCGCCGATGGCCTGATGAACGGGACCTACGACCTGGACGAGGCGTTGCGCCGCATTCGCGCTTTCGCCGGGGCAGGCGCCGACCTTGTCTATGTGCCGCTGCTGCCCGACCTGGCGGCGCTGCAGGCCGTCGTCGCGGCCACCGATCGTCCGGTCAATGTGCTCGCTGCCGGGCCCATGGCGGAACTGGGCGTCGAGCGGCTCGCCGCCGCTGGCGCGCGCCGCATCTCCGTCGGCTCGAAAGTGGCGCGGCTGACCCATGCGGCCATCCTAGACTCGATGCGCGCCATGACCGGGCAGGGCAGCTTCGAATCCTTCACCGGTGCGGCGGATGGCGGCCAGATCGACGCGCTGCTGGCGGCGGGAGCGGAGGCGACCGGGTAGATCGACTGGCTATCGGGTGGAATCGCCTGAAAACAGAAAGTTGGTCGATTCCAACATGCTCTAGAATCGCGGGCGATTGTGCAGGATAGGGGCCTTTGACTTCCATCCGAAGCGCGCCCCCTCGCGCAGGAAGGTGAAGAAGCCGGACCCCGCCACCACGGCAAGCCCGACATAGGTGAAGCTGTCGGGAAATTCGGCGAAGAAGGCCGCGCCGAAGATCAGCGCCCAGACAATCTGGCTGTACTGCATTGGCGCGACCCGGTTGGCGGGAATCTTCCGCGTGGCGGCCAGGATCAGCACATGCCCCAGGCCCGAGGCGCAGCCGCTTGCCGCCAGCGCCAGCATCGTCACCGGATCGGGCCATATGAAGCTCGGCAGCATCAGGAAGAAATAGGCCACCACCATGTAGGCGACGAGGATCGCCATCAGCGTCGTACGCGTCTCGCTGGTGGAGAGCTGCCGCATCAGCACGACGTTGAGGCCGCCGAAAATGGCGACGCCGAGGCCTGCCGCATGCGCCAGCGTGATCTCGCGGAAGCCCGGCCGAACCACCAGCAGGATACCGATGAAGCCGCCCACGACCGCCAGCCAGCGCCGCCAGCCCACCGGCTCCTGCAGGATGATGACCGACAGGATCGTCACTGCGAGCGGCACCAGGAAAATCAACGCATAGGCTTCCGCCATCGGAATATGGGTGAAGGCGTAGATGCTCATGATCGAGGTCGCGAGGCTGCACACGCCGCGCAGATGCACCAGCAGGGCGGTTCATCTTGAACATCCGCCGCCAGGGCTCGTTTGCCGGGCGGCTGATCGCCCAGGGAACGATGGAGAACAGCGAGACGAAAAAGCCGATCTCGAACACTCCGACGCTGCCGCCGGAGAACTTGATCAGGGCATCGCTCGTCGAATAGCTCGCATAAGCGGCGAGTGCCAGCAGCAGACCTTGGAGCAAGGCGATTCCGATATGAGGGACTGTCGCGCCGCTTTACGGGATCGCCAGCGTTTCGCAAGTGCAAATTTCGTTTGGCTGCCACGGAGCCGAACGGCAG
>JAUIBM010000110.1 GCA_030428345.1 Alphaproteobacteria bacterium
ACGCAGCTCGAACCCGGCGTGATCGTGTCCGAACTCAACGACATCTACAGCGCGTTCGACCGGATAGGCGAGCAGTTCGGCTGCGAGCGCATCAAGACCATTGGCGACGCCTACATCACGGTGGCGGGCCTGCCGGATCCCACGCCCGATCATGCGAAATCGGTGGCGAACGCGGCGATACGCTTCGTGCGCTATCTCAACCGCCGCAACGCGTCCCACCCCAACCAATGGCGCTGCCGCGTCGGGCTTTCCACCGGCTCGGTGGTGGGCTCGGTCGTCGGCATCCAGAAATATGTCTACGACATTTTCGGACCGGCGGTGAACATGGCGAGCCGGCTGCAGGAGTTCTCCAGCCCCATGGAGATCAGCGTGCAGGACGAGATGGCCGCCACGCTGCGCGGCGAGTTCGAGATCGAATCGATCGGAACCCGGGACATACGCGGTTTCGGCGAACACACCATCTGGCGATTGAACGACAGCAAGCCGGGCCGCCCGGCGTCAGGCAGCTAGTCTCGACACGCCGAGCAGGGAATCAATCGCCTCGCTTTCGGCCCGCATCGCCTTCGACAGCCGCAGATGCAGCGTTTGCAAATCGGCCATGTCCCAGTTGAAGGCGGCGATCTCCTCGGTGATCTCGAACAAATCGTTCGACAATTCGTCGCGCAGCGTCTGGTAGCCGGCAAGCCCGCCGGGTGCGCCGCCGATCGCCTGCGCCAGCAGGAAGGCGTCGCGGAAGGCATCGGTGATGCCATGCGCGGTGGCCGGGTCCTTGAAATAGCCGGCATCGCCGACAAGCGCCCAGCCCTTGCCGAAGGACTGGCGGAAATAGCCGGGCTGTCCGCCGAAGCCCTTGAGGCGTTCGCACAGCCGCGCTCCGGCGACGGCCTCGGCCAGGGCGGGCGAATTGGCGGCGCATATGCGCTCGAAGCCGGCGCGGATATCGCCGCGGAATACTTCGGCGAAACGGTGCGCGGGGAGCGTGGCGAGAATGCAGTGCTGGCCGTGATTGGTCGGGATCGCGCCGGCCGTGAAGCCATCGGCGAAATACCATTCGAAGCCATTGTCGGGCAGGCCCTCGAAATAGCCGTAGACCGCGCCCGACGCGGCTTTGCCCTCACGATAGATCCGGGCTCCGGCAAGCCGGGCGACGGAGGACTGGCGGCCGTCGGCTCCGATCACGATGCCCGCGCCGACGGTCTGTCGCGTCCCGTCCCCGTTGTCGATGACGCAGCCGATGACACGGCCCGAACGGTCAAAGACGAGGTCCTGCAGCATGGTTGCGTGCCGGATCTCCGCGCCGGCGCGCCTTGCCGCGTCGACCAGATGGCGGTCGAGCACGGTACGGCGCGGTGCGACAAGGCAATCGGTGCGGCTGTCGGGCTGGATGTCGAAGGTCGTCCTGTCTCCCTCGTAGATGAAGGAAGTCTGCCGGACCGCCGGCGTACCCTCCGCCATGAGGGCGGGAAGCACGCCCCATTCGGCGAGCATGGACACCGCGCCGCGCATCAGCGCATGGGTGGACAGGCGGTCGCTGCCATAGAGCTGGCGGTCGACCAGGAGCACCTTGCAGCCGGCGCGGGCGAGCATCAGCGCGGTCGAGGCGCCTGCGACCCTGCCGCCGACGATCACGGCATCGTATCTCTTCTCGAAAACACTCATGGTCATTCTCCTCAGGCGGCGGCGCACGCCAGGTGCGCGTCCAGATGTCGTGCGAGGTCGGCGGCGTCGTCGCCCGCCCCGTCGATCAGCGTCGACTTGCGGCGGCGCAGGAATGGCAGGCCGAGGACGTAGACTCCGTTTGCATCGACGATTCCGCCATCGTGGCGAATGCGGCCCTTGCGGTCGAAGACCGGCAGATGCAGCCAGGAATAGTCGGGTCGATAACCCGTCGCCCAGACAACGGTCCGGATGCCTTCGGCGCGCAAGTCGAGCTGCAGGGGCGGCGGCGAGGCGAAGGTCGTCGGCACGAATTCCTCGGCTTCCGGAAAGTCATTCGCATCGAGATGACGGGCGATGAACCCGTCGACGCCATTCAGCAGACGCTTCATCTTCAGATCGGCCAAAGCGCAGTGATTGGCGAGCGAACCCGAGAACATGGCCTTCGTGCCATCGAGCGACATCAGGCGTCCGGTAATGCGCACGCCTTCGGCGGCGATCGAATTGAGGTCGTAATTGCGGCGCTCCGGGCTTCCCGCGAGCTGCATGGAAGGCACGCGGCGGGCGCGGTTGATGTCGTCGACCTGGTGGTAATCCATGCCGAGAACGCCAATCGCGTTCATCCAGTACATGATGTCGCGGCCGCGATAGCTGCGCGGCATGCGGACGTGTTCGCTGGCGCAAAGCGTGACCTGGCGGCCCGTCCGCTGGATTTCACTCGCCAATTGAACGCCGGTTGCCGAAGCGCCGACGACGAGAACGTTGCCATCGGGCAACTGATCGGGATTGCGGTAGTTCATCGGGGTGAATTGCAGGATATCTCCCGGCAAATGCGACGCGAATGAAGGGACGCTGGCGATGTTGCAGGCGCCACTCGCCAGAACCAGCTTGCGGCATTTCCAGTCGCCGCGGTCGGTCTGGACGAGATAGCCACCGGAAATGGCGATAACGGAAAGCACCGTGGTGCCCGTTTCGACGGGGGCATCGATCGCTTCGGCGTAGGTTGAAATGAAATCGACGACCTGCGGCATGGACATGTAACCATCGGGGTCATCGCCCTGATATTCATGTCCGGGCAGGCGGCTCAGCCAGTTCGGCGAGAGGAGGCGCAGGGAATCCCAGCGCTCCTTGCGCCAGCTGTTGGCGACCTCCCCGCGCTCGATCAACACATGGTCGATCGAGCGCTCGGCGAGATGCTTGCTCATGGCGAGCCCGGCCTGTCCGGCGCCGATGATGACGGTCGTTGCGTATCTCACGACACTCGCTCCTTCTTGCTTTGACGCATTTCCGGACGGAAAACCGGTGTCCACTTCTCCTGGAAATGCGCTTGTGCGCACGGTCAGTTGACCGAGACGAACACATTGGTGGGGTTGGTGATGACGTCGAAGATCGCGGAACGCTTCTGCGACTGGGCGACCAACGCCGCGATATCGTCTTCGCTGGCGTCGGCATCGATGTTGAAGTGGACGCGGATGGCGCTGAAGCCGTTGCGGGTGTCTTCGTCGATGCCCAGAATGCCGGCCAGGTCAGCGTCACCCTCGACGACGGCTTCGACCGAGCGAAGCTGGATGCCGCGATGCTGGGCGACGGAGGCAATGCCGCCGGTCAGGCAGGCTGCCAGGCCCGACAGCACGATTTCAAGCGGTGTTGCAGCATGGTCGGATGCGGCGAAGATGGCGGGATGGTCGGATTCGATAGTGAACGACTTGCCACGGTCCTGTTCTTCGCCGAGGCCGAAGAAACCGTTCATGGTCATGCGGCTATGCGCGCCGGAGACCCACTTGCTGGAAGTGCGCCACTTGAACTGGCCGGCTGCGGGCATCTGGGTGAGCGCTTCGCGTGCGCCCAGCAGGGCCTCGACATTGACGCCATTGTCTGCGGTGGAGATTGTTCGCTCGGTCATTTGAAGTTTCCTTTCGCTGTATCGTCGGTTCGATTGACTTGGACGTTTGACTTGGACGTTTGACTTGGACGTTCGACTGGCGACGGGCTACCCGCCGTCACGACAGCAAAATGATGGCCGCATGTATCAACCCGGTTTCCCGGATGCGGGCGCAGTGTTTCAATTGTTTCGGATGGGTTCGGAGCAGCCGACAGACCTGCCATGGGTCAGCAGGTACTGGATCAACAAAGTCGCAAAGGTCAGCTTTGGTCCGGGCTCGAATATTCGATAATGCGGACGGACGGTCTCACCTGGGCTTTGTCCTGACTACCGCGGCGCGGAATGGAATCGCCGTATTGTTGTCCGTTGTGAGTCCGCTTCCATTCGGCGCATCCGCCTTGCGCATATTCCCGATAAGTTGGTCGACTTTTCGGAAAGAATATAAGTTAAAACAGATAGTTACATCGCACCTCGTGACTCGGTGTTCACTCCAGGCTCGCAACTGCAGAGCTTCCACCCTTCGCGTGCTCGGCCATCGGTTGGCGCGTTGGGAATGTCCGCTTTCAGGAGTCGACGCTCTAAGCGTGAACCGCCGACATGGAGGCGCAAAGCTGCCGATCGCATTGTCAAGACGAATGACGACTATGGGCTCCAAGCCGACTTTGGCCGCATTCCCCCTGGCCGCCCAAGTCGCGCCGCCCGACAGTAGGCCTTGCCCCGGTCTCGTTGTGCTCGGCCATGAAACGACTGCTCGCGTCTGGTGGTCGGCGACGGAGCAAAAGAAGCCGTGCTTCAGGCAACGGCGAGTGAGCATTGCCAATTCGGTTTCTTCGATTCATTAAAATTTTATGCAATTTTTAACCAAAATTCTTGGTCGTTTGCTAAATCAATTCTGACATTGTCCGCCCAGTTTCAGCAGGGGGCAGGACATGAAACACCTTTATTGGATGGCAATAGCGGCGGGAATCGCGGTTTTCGCCCTTCCGGCGATGGCGGGCGAGAAGACGCCGAAGCACGATCGCAGCATCGAGAAGGCGGCGGCCGAGCGCGCCGCGCGAAAGATCGGCGAGCTTCGCGGATCGCTTGCCTCCGACGCCAGCCTGTCCGCGCTGATCGAGATGGATGCGCAGCGCCGCCATCCGGAGACCGACGCGGAGGCGAACCGGCAGAAGGACGATGCATTGCCGCCGATGGTCATGAATACCTATATGGGGGTCGATCCGATCGTCACGGGCTCGAACGGGCGCTGAGGCGCCCTCTTGCCTTTGGCCTTCGCTCAAGGCATCAGATTGAAATGGAAGAAAGACTGCGCCTCGATCAGGCCCTCGTGGAAGGGGGACACTATCCCTCGCGCTCCCGCGCCAGGGATGCGGTGCTGCGCGGGGCGGTGCGGATCAACGGCGCCATCGCCGACAAGCCTTCGAGAACGGTGTCGCCGGCCGACCGGATGAGCGTCGCCGACGCCGCGCAGGCCTATGTGTCGCGGTCGGGGCTGAAGCTGAAATCGGCGCTCGATGCTTCTGGGCTCTCGCCTGCCGACCTGGTCGCGCTCGATATCGGCGCCTCGACCGGCGGCTTCACGCAGGTATTGCTGGAAGCGGGCGCGCGCAGGGTTGTCGCCGTCGATGTCGGCCATGGGCAGATGCAGCCGGACCTGGCGAGCGATCCCAGGGTGCGCAATCTGGAGGGCGTCAACGCCCGCGCGCTGGACCGCGAGACGATCGGCGTCGATACGATCGGCTTCGTCGTCTGCGATGTAAGCTTCATCTCGCTGAGGCTGGCGCTGCCGCCGGCCCTTGCGCTGGCCGAGCCCGGCGCGTCCGGGATATTTCTCGTCAAGCCGCAATTCGAGGTCGGCCGCCGGCATCTGGGCCGGGGCGGGATCGTCCGCGACGGCGATGTTGCGGCCGGCGTCGCGCTGGAAATCGCAAATTGGCTGGACGAGCAGCCAAATTGGCGGCATACGGATATTCTCGCTTCTCCCATGGAGGGAGGCGATGGAAACCGCGAATTCCTGCTGATCGGGAAGAAAAACGGTTGAGCGCTACTTTTATCATCGAAAGACTGGGTAACCGGGGCGACGGCGTCGCCACTGCCGAGGGCGATTCGGTATATGTGCCCTATGCGCTTCCCGGAGAGACGGTGCAGACGTCGTCGGAGGGGGAGCGGCGCAAGCTGGAACAGGTCGTGTCCGCGTCCAGGGCCCGCATCAAGCCAATTTGCAGCCATTTCGGCACCTGCGGGGGCTGCCACCTGCAGCATCTGGAACGCAGTCTCTATCTCAAGTGGAAAAGCCGGCTCGTGGAAGAAGCGCTGGAGCGCGAAGAACTCGAGCTCAAGCCCGAACCGATCATCCCGTTTGGCGCACATGAGCGGCGCAGGGTGGTGTTCACCGCCATCCGGTCGGGCGCAGAGACCGTGCTCGGCTTTTCCGAGCGCAATACCAACCGTGTCGTCGACATTTCGCAATGCCCGGTCTTGTTGCCGCGCATAGAGCAGGCGCTGCCGGTGGTGCAGGCCATCGCCGCGCATCTGGCCCCGCGTTCGGGCGCGATCAAGCTGTCGGTGGTCGCTTGCGACAACGGCCTCGACATCGCGATATCGACCGGCAGCTTCACCCCCGAGGAAGCGCGGCAGAAGGCGATCGGCGAAGCATCCGACCCGGCGATCGCCCGCCTTACCCTCAACGACGAGATGCTGATCGAACGCCGCCGGCCCCTGCTGGTGATCGGACGCGCGCTGGTGACGCCGCCGCCGGGCGGCTTCGTGCAGGCCGTGCAGGGCGCGGAACAGGCGATGGCCGCGCTGGTGACCAAGCATCTGTTCGACTGCAAGCATACCGCCGATCTGTTTAGCGGCTTCGGCACCTTCGCGCTTCGCCTTGCCGAACGCTCGACCGTGCTCGCCGTCGAATCCGACGGCGCGGCGCTGGCGACGCTGGTGCGCAGCTGGCGCGAGGCGGGCGGCGCTCTGAAGCCGATCTCGACCGCCAAGCGCGATCTGTTCCGCAGTCCCGTCACCGCCCATGAACTGAAGAAGATCGAGGGGGTGGTGTTCGATCCGCCGCGCGGCGGCGCGCAGGCGCAGGCCACGCAATTGGCCAAGTCCGGCGTCGCGCGCATCGCCGCGGTGTCGTGCAATCCCGGCTCGCTGGCGCGCGATCTGCGCATCCTCGTCGATAGCGGCTACCGGCTCCTCTCGGTCACGCCGATCGACCAGTTCGTCTTCACCCCGCATGTTGAGGCCGTGGCGCTGCTGGAGCGGTAACACAGACGCTTGCGGCCGGGGTGAGCCGACAGGCACGCCCGCCTCACGCCTGTTTCCTCAAGCCGGCTTTTTCTGGCCCTTCTGCATGAAGGCCATGAACGCGGTCCGCGCCTCGTCCGATTTCAGCCGGTCCTGCCACAGCACCGCTTCCTCGCGCATGCGCGCCAGCACGTCAGCGCGGTCGCCGCGCACCAGGTCCCGGGCGATGCGCAGCGCCTCGGCCGGCTTGGACGCGATCTCGGCCGCCGCGGCGCGGGCGCGATCCTCCAGTTCGGCGGAGGGCACGACGCGATTGACGAAACCGGCCTCGCGCGCATCCTCGGCGGAGAAGGTCTCCCCCATCGCCAGCAGGGCGAAGGCGCGATGGTGGCCCATCATGCCCGGCGCGATCAGGCTGGAGCCTGCTTCCGGCAATATTCCCAGATCGACAAAGGGTGTCTTGAAGATGGAGACCTGCGAGGCAACCACATAGTCGCAATGCATCAGCATGGTGGTGCCGACGCCGATCGCCATGCCGTCGACGCCCGCGACAACCGCCTTCTTCGCACAGATGATGCGCTCCAGAAAATCGAAGACCGCATTGGAGCCGCGCTCGCCGCCCATGGCGACCTTCAGGAAATCGCCGATGTCGTTGCCGGCGGTGAATGCCCCCGGAACGCCGAGGATCAGCGTGGCGCGGATCGATGCATCTTCTGCCGCCTGATCGAGCGCGCCGGCCAGGGCAGCGTACATTTCGGAGGTCAGGGCGTTCTTCTTGTCGGCCCGGTTCATGCGGACCGTCAGGACGCCGGCTTGGGCGGAGATGTCGATGAATTCGCTCATGTCGGTTTCCTCACGAGGCCAGAAGCTGGCGCGCCGCCAGGAGGCTCGCCGAGCCCTCGACAACACGCGACTTGAGCGCGCCGCACTCTCCAAGGAAGTTTTCCGCGTGATAGCGCGCGAGGCCCGCGCGTGCGCCTTCCGCCAATCCCGCCCTTGCGAGATAGGCGCCCCCGGCCGCCAGCGCGAAGAGCCGCAGGAAGGGCGTCGCGCCGGACAGCGCTTCCTCCATGCGCCCCGCGCCGAGACAGGCCAGCAGCCACTCGCCCGCCTCGCTCACCTCGTCGATCGCGCTTTCTAGGAGCGCGGCGGTATCCCCGAACGTCTCGCTGTTCGTGCCGCGCACCCGCTCGGCGATCTCGCGCAATTCTCCCAGATAGCCGCGGAACGCCTCGCCGCCCGAAAGCGGCAACTTGCGCGTCACCAGATCGATCGCCTGGATGCCGTTCGTGCCCTCATAGATCGGGTTG
>JAUIBM010000111.1 GCA_030428345.1 Alphaproteobacteria bacterium
CGTGCTGGCCGGCACGAAATCCACCCGCAATTTGCCCTCGGCGTCGAAATGGTCGAGCCATCCGGCGGTGAACGGCTTGCCGATGAACCGCCTGTCCAGCGTACCCAGGAAAAGCTCCGCGATTGGGCGCATGCCGGCCCTGCCGATCTCATGCTCGGCCGCGGCGGCCTTGAGCCCCTCGCAAAGCGGCCAGATGCGATGCCCCGCGCCGGAAACGATCCTGTCTTCGCCCACTTCATCGAAGACCGCGCCGGAAATCACTCCCGCCTCCATGGCCGTGCTGAAGAGGGCGCCCGCAAACCGATCCACCGAGCGATCCGCCAGTTGCGAATACCGGCGCAGCAGCCAGACCCACTCGAAATGGTGGCCGGGCTCGAAGGCATGCCCGCGCCGGCCTTCCGCCGGACGCCAGTCCTCGTCGAAATCCTCCGGCAGGATACCGGTTCCCGCTTGGAACATATGCCGGCTGAACAGGTCGATAATGGCTTCCGCGCGTTCCATGAACCGGCTCTCGCCAGACGCCTCATACCAGGCGAGCGCCGCCTCGAGCAGGTGCATATGCGGGTTTTGCAGCCGGGTTAGATCGCGCGGGTCATCGCTGCTTCGCCATCCCGGCTTTCCGTGCGCCGATAAATGACGGTCGAGAAAATCGAATGTCTCGTGACCCTTCCTCAGATATCGCGGGTCCGGCGCGACGCGGTACGCCCATGCCAGCCCGAACGCCGCAAAAGCCTGGGCGTAGGCATTGCGCGAGGCGTCGGCCACCGCACCATCCGCCGTCAGAGCGTGCACCCAGCCGGGTTGATCGTCCGCGGCCCAGTTCCGGGCGATCATCGTGTCGGCGGCGGCGACCGCCAGTTCGCCCGCCCCTTCCATCCAGCCCGCAAGGGCGGCGTGCGCGAATACCTGAATCTGACGGGCTTGAACCATCGTGCGGCGGGGTGCCGAATGGACAGGGGCGCCGTGGAAATCGAGCCGCTCGTGGAACGACAGGCGAGAGCGATCAAAGCCCTGGTCCGCCCAATAGGGGAATGCAATCCCCACACACCACGCTTTCACGCGATCGAGGGAAGTGAAGGTGCGGTGTTCCGGGCCGGCGTTCGCTTGCATGCGCTCTAATTCCTGGAAGCAAACGGGTGCGGGCAGGTGTATCCGGGCATGGTGGCCTGCCCTGATTGGGTGATCCATCTTCAATGTTAGTGCATGCCGGGACCGGCGGCCACAACCGGCGTTGGCGCGGTGTGGTTTTCGACCCTCTCGGCGGGCAAATCCACATCAATGTCGTTCGGACGGCGGTGCCTCGCGGACAAGATGATAGGATATGAAATGTTCAGAAAGTGCGGCGATTCGATGAAGCACCGAATGGCGCCGGGGTAGGAGGAAAGAATGAAGGCCAATCCGCTGGACGGTTTCCAGATCGATCCGCAAAGCATCCGCTATGTCGGCGAGGGGCTGCAGCGTCCCGAATGCATCCTTGCGGAACCGGACGGTTCGCTGTGGTCGGCCGATGCGCGCGGCGGTGTCGTCAAGATCAGCCCCGACGGCACGCAGAAGATCATCACGCAGTCGCTCAATACCACCTTCACAGAGACGGCCGACGAGGCTGAGCGCTTTGTCAGCGGCACCTTGCCGAACGGGCTGGCGTTTGCGCGCAACGGGGACATCCTGATCTCGAATTTCGGCACGGATCGACTCGAGATCATGAACCGCGAGACCGGCGACACGCGGGTGCTTTACGACAGCATCGACGGAAAGCCGATCGGCAAGGTGAATTTCGTGCTGCGCGACAGCCGCGACCGAATCTGGCTGACGGTTTCCACGATGGTGCCGAACTGGATGGATGCAGCCTCCAGTCTCAAACATGACGGCTATGTCGCCATGGCCGACGAGAAAGGTCTCAGGATCGTCGCCGACGGCTTCGCCTTCACGAACGAGATAAGGCTGGATGCCAGGGAGGAATGGCTCTACGTGGTCGAGACCACGGGCATGAAGATCACCCGGCTGCGTGTCGCAGATGATGGCAGCCTGTCGGACCGCGAAACCTTCGGCCCGGAAAGCCATGGCGCCTTCATCGACGGGATTGCCTTCGACAGTTTCGGCAATCTTTGGGGCACGCATGTGATGACGGACCGGATCTTCGCCATCACGCCCGAGGGCGATCTGAGGATCCTCCTCGATGACGACAAGGGCTCGCAGGCAGGCAAGGACCTGCTCTCGGCATTCGCAAGAGGCGAGGGATCGCCGGAACTGATGATGAAATGCGGGGGCGGCATCGCCTCGTGGATGGCGAGCCTGACATTCGGCGGCCGGGATCTGCGCAATGTCTATATCGGCAGCCTGCGGTCGACCCGGACACCATGGTTCAGGTCTCCCGTCGCCGGGCTCCCGATGGTCCACTGGAAGGCATGACGGCGCCTTGAAGCTTGCCGCATCCTGTTGACCAGGATCGGCATCTAAATCGTCCCCGAGCGACCGCTGGCGCAGGCCAGCAGGTCGAGGGCCTGGTTCACCAGGTTGTCGGCAAAGGCGATATCCAGCGGCAGGTGGCCGACGAGCAGCCGGTAGAATACCGGCGCGTAGATCATGTCCAGCACCGTCTCGATGTCCGCGGGGCCGGCTATCTCGCTCCGCGACACGGCGTCGCCTATCAATTGGCGGCCGGCCTCCCGGCTGGACAGGATGACGCGATTGCGAAACGCCTTCGCCATCTCGCTTTCGGGATCGGAGGCGGCCAGCGTCAGCGCGATCTGCCGGCCGCGTGTCGTTGCAAAGGCCGTGACCAAAGCGTGCATCTGGGATCGCAACGAAGCTGCCAGGCTACGGCCGGCCATGTCGGTGCGCGCTGAGGGGTCCGCCATGAGGGCCGCCATGGCCAGTTCTCCGGCGTTGGCCCAGTTGCGATAGATCGTCGGCTTGCTGACCCCCGATCTCGCGGCGACCGCCTCGATCGTCAGTCTTCCGAACCCTTCGCTCAACAGGATGTCGCGCGCCGTCAGCAGCGCCTTCTTGCGCGCCGCCTTGCTTGGCGGCCTGCCGCGCCCGCGCGGAGATGTTTGATCTTGACTCATTTAATTACGATACGTATCGTAAAATAATTAATCCTGCAAGGAGCGATCATGGCTTCCGTCATTTCTGTTACACCCTATATCGTCGTGCGCGGCGGCGAAGCGGCCATCGCCTTCTACAAGGCCGCCTTTGATGCCTCGGAAATCTTCCGGATGACCGATCCGTCCGATGGCCGCATCGGCCATGCCGAATTGCGCATCGGCGACAGCGTCATCATGCTCAGCGACGAGTATCCCGATTTCGGCGCGGTCGGCCCGGATGCCATCGGAGGCACGCCCGTCACTCTGCACCTGTCGACGACGGCCGTCGATGCGGATGTGGCCAGGGCCGCCGCCGAGGGCGCGACCGTGTTGCGCGCTGCCGCCAACCAGAGCTTCGGTGAACGCAGCGCGCTGGTTCTCGACCCCTTCGGACATCGCTGGATGTTGTCGCAAACGATCGAAACGGTCTCGCCGAAGGAAATGCAGCGGCGCTGGAACGAGGAGGCCGGGGCATGACCGCCGACGAGCAGGCGCTGGTCGCGGCGGAGGACGCGTTCAACCGCGCGATGATCAGCAATGATCCGCGCAGGATTCGGGAGTGCATCAGCGCCGATTGGGTTCTGGTCACGCCGGAACGAGGCCCGGTGCCGGGTGCGGCCGTACTGGATGCGATTGCCGGCGGGGCTCTTGTTCACGACACCATGAGCAAGGAAAGCAGGGTGGTTCGTGTTTTCGGCAATGCCGGTTTCGTCACCGGCCGGGGTCAGAACACCGGGTGGTTTCGCGGCGAGCCGATGAGCGCGGATGAGTGGATAACGGATATCTATCGTCGCGAAAATGGCCGTTGGCTGTGCGAGTTGACTCACCTGACCCCCGTCGCAGGATCGGGCGGGAACGACTGATCAGGCGGATGCACGCGTTTCGCGGATAACGCCGTCCCTCCAGAATGTGGGCGAAATAACCGGATTCGGCAGCCGGGAAGCCCCGAGCCGCCGAATGCCGACATTTCCCGCACGGGGCCGCGAACGCCTCGTGCGCATTGAGGGTCATGACGATCCCGTCATTCCCGTTCCGATTCTGGCGGAACGTCAGTCAGTTGCGGCTTTCTTCCATCGCCTCGAAGTGCTTCCATCCGTCCTCGATCGCCGGAAGGATCGCGACGAACTCGAAATAGGGGCCGGCGAACAGCGGTGAATCGCGCAGCCGCTCCATGGCGGCGTTGAGCGCTTCCAGGGACGTTCCGGAAAGCATCCAGATGTCCGAACACATGGCGGAGAATGCCTCGCAGTCGAATTGGCGCAATTGCAGATCGTCCGGCAATGGCGTGATCGTTCCCGCGATGCGGCGGCGTTCGGAGCGCTCAAGCGCCAGCCAGGCCGGCAGGGCGCGCACGAGTATGAAAAGAGTCAATGTGGGGGATGCAAGAGTATCGTCAGCCATCGCTTTCACCTTTCCGATTGCAGGATTTGGCATCGGCGATAGAATTCGAGCAATTGCTCGGTTCTACAACTCGCATTTGGAAATCGTGACGCTCTCTCCTCCCAGGCCAAGAAAACAGCCGAGGCAACGCCGCGCGATCGAAACCTGCGCGGCGATCATCGAGGCTGCGGCTCGCATTCTGGAGGGCGGCGGGCCGGAGGAGCTCAACACCAATCGCATCGCCGAGCGGGCGGGCGTGAGCATCGGCACCCTTTACCAGTACTTCCCCGACAAGCAGGCGATTCTCGTCGCCCTGATCCGGCGCGAACGCGAGGCATTGCTGCAGGAAATGCGCGCCATTCCGCAGGAAAGCGGCGACGCGTTGCGGGCGATGGTGGACGCCTCGATCCGCCATCAGTTCGCCCGGCCCGATCTCGCCCGTTCGCTCGAACTGATCGAGGTCTCCTTCCCCCTCGACGCGGAGGCGGCGGCGATGGCGCACGAGATCGCGGCGATTTCATCCGGCCTTCTGGCGCGCCGCTTCGGCAGGATCGACCAGACCGATCTGCTCACGGCCGTCGTGATGGGCCGGGCGCTCGTCAACGCCGCCGGGCAGGGTATGATCCCGTTCGAGGCGCTGGCGGAGCGGGTTGTCCTGGCGATCGCCGGCTATCTGGAGAAGGTCGCAGGCCGGTCCGCTGCGGGGGCCGGCAACTGAGTCTTGCACTATTCCGCCGGCGTCCGCCGTGTTTCATCGATTGAAACGGACCGCCAAGCGGGCTGGCTTTCGCCAGACCGGGCGCAAATAGTGCCGCGAGCATGACAGCAAGTTCCGATCCGGAAGGATATGAACAAGGTCAGCGACAAGGGAGGACTCCATCGTGCTACACAAACGAATCTTCGCGCATGCATGCAATCTCGCCATGGCCGGCGGGCTGGCGGTCGGTCTCGCGGCCTCGATCGCCCTCCCGGCCAGTTCTGCAGAACTCGATACCGTCCGGGTCGGCTGGTGCACGAGCACCCTCAATTCAGGCGCGGTGCCATGGGCGGTGGCCCAGAAGCTCGGATATTTCGCGGAAGAAGGACTGGAGCTCAAGCTGGTGCCGGTGAAGTCCGGCAATGAATGCGTTACCTATGTGGCGAGCGGCGAACTGCCCTATGCTCTGCCTGCGGTCGAGCCGGTGGCGGCGATCATCGCCAAGGGGTTCGAGGGCAAGACCTTCTTCACTCTCTATCACGGCGCCACGTGGCGGATCGCGGTTCCCGCGGAATCCGACGCGCACACGGTCGCGGACCTGAAGGGCAAGAAGATCGGCGTCGCTTCGATGTCATCGGTCATGGTGGCGGTCACCAAGGGACTGTTCATGAATGCCGGCCTCGACCCGGAAAAGGATGTCAGTTTCGTTGCGACCGGCGCGACCGCGCCCACGGTGCTCGCCTTGCGGCGCGGTGAAATCGACGCGGTGGCCAAATGGGACGCGGCCGACTTCGACATGCAGCGCGTCGGGGTGAAGATCCGCGAGCTCGACGTTCCCGAGTTCACCTCTCCCTCGCTCGGCATCTTCTCGAGCAACAAATATTTCGAGGAGCATAAGGATGAGGCGGCGAAGATCGCGCGGGCCTACGCCAAGGGCTCGGTGTTCACCATCGCCAATCCCCAGGCTGCCTTCAAGATGCTCTACGAGGTCTATCCCGAGACCCGCTCGACCAGCATTGATGAAGCGACGCAGTTGAAGAATGACGAGGATTTCCTGGAAGTGCGCAAGACGATCTGGGAGCCGATCGCCTCGCAGGACGGGAAGTGGGGAATGGGCGTGATGAGCGCCTATGGCGACTATCTGAACAATCTGGCGAAATGGGGCATCGTCGAACGCGCCGTGAAGCCGGAGGAGTTCATCACCAACGAGCTGATCGACACGATCAACGATTTCGACCGCGATGCGATCATCGCCGCGGCGAAAGCCTACAAGGCGGGTTGAGCCCTGCCGGGGGAGCGGGCCGGATTGCGGACCGCTCCTCGCAACTGGCGTACAGCGCCAGTACCAAAGACTGCAACATCCCACAAAATCGGTGAGCGAACATGAATCCCGGACCCGCGCAACTCTTCATCAACGGCGTCTGGACCCGCTCCGCGTCGACGCGATTCATCGGCGTCCGCGAGGCCGCGAGCGGAGCCTCGATCGCCACGATTCAAATGGCGTCGGCTGCTGATGTCGATGCGGCCTGCGCGGCGGCGCGCGAGGCGCTGGCGGAATGGTCGGCATTGTCCGCGGAGCAACGCGCCGTCTATCTGGGGCGGATCGCGGATCACCTCGAGGAAAACGCCGCATCCATAGCGCAGACCATCGCGCGGGAGGTGGGTATGCCGCTGCGGCTGGCCGAGCGCATCCAGGTTGCCGCGCCCATCGCCGCATGGCGGAACCATGTTGCGCTGGCGGGGGAATTCTGCTGGAGCGAGCAGATCGGGCATTCGAGCGTCGAGCGCGCGCCGGCGGGCGTCGTCGCCTGCATCACGCCATGGAACTATCCCCTGCATCAGATCACCGCGAAGGTCGCGCCCGCGCTTCTTGCCGGTTGCACGGTCGTCCTCAAGCCCTCCGAGGTAGCGCCGCTGTCCGCGTTTGCGCTGGCGGCGGCAGTCGAGGCGGCCGGGTTGCCGAAGGGGGGTCTTCAACATGGTTGTAGGTTCCGGTGCGGAAGTGGGCGAGGCGCTGGTGGTCAATGAAAATGTCGCCGTGATCTCGTTTACCGGCTCCACCGCGACGGGCAGGCGTATTGCCGAACTGGCGGGCAGGAACCTCAAGCGCGTCTCGCTCGAACTGGGCGGCAAGTCCGCGTCGATATTGTTGCCGGGGGGCGATGTGGCGGCAGCGGTGAAAGCGACCCTTGGCTCCTGCATGCTCAACAGCGGACAGACCTGTTCCGCGCTTACCCGGTTTCTCGTTCCCGCCGAACTACAGGATCAGGTTGTCGATCTGGTGCAGGCCGCCATCGCGCGGTTCACGCCCGGCGATCCGCTCGATCCGGCCACGCGGCTCGGTCCGCTGGTGTCGGAACCCCATCGGCAAAGGGTCCTCGCCTATATCGATATGGGAATCGCGCAGGGCGCGCGGCTTGTCGCAGGAGGGGTCGCCCGCCCGGAGGGTTGCGATCGCGGCAATTTCGTGCAGGCGACGGCGTTCGCTGACGTGACGCCGGAAATGACCATCGCGCAGGAGGAGATATTCGGGCCCGTCCTGGCGATCATGCCTTTTGGCAGCCTCACCGAGGCGGTCTTCATCGCCAACGGCACGCCCTACGGCCTTGCAGCGGCGGTATGGGGTGCGAACGAGCAGGAGGCTCTTTCCGTGGCGCGGCAATTGAATGCCGGCCAGATCGATCTGAATGGCGCTCCCTTCAACCCGATGGCCCCCTTTGGCGGGTTCGGCGAATCGGGCGTCGGCCGTGAGAACGGCCGGTTCGGCCTCGATGAATTTCTCGAATACCGGTCGTTCCAGATGCCGGTGAAAGGTGCGTCAT
>JAUIBM010000661.1 GCA_030428345.1 Alphaproteobacteria bacterium
GGCCATGCCGTGGCGAACGCCGCCGCAGGCCAGACGCGCCGGCGCGCAGCCCGATCCATATCATGTCTGGCTTTCCGAAGTCATGCTGCAGCAAACCCAGGTCGCGACGGTGCGCAGCTACTTCCTCGATTTCATCGGGAAATGGCCCGATGTGGAGGCACTGGCTCTCGCGCCGGACGAGGCCGTGATGCAGGCCTGGGCCGGACTTGGCTATTATTCGCGGGCGCGCAATCTGAAGCGGTGCGCCGAAGCGATCTGGTTCGAGCATGGCGGACGTTTTCCACGAACCAGCGAGCAATTGCAGGAACTGCCGGGCATCGGCGCCTATACCGGCGCTGCGATCGCCGCGATCGCCTTCGACGAGCAGGTCGCCGTCGTCGACGGCAATGTCGAGCGGGTGATCACCCGCCTCAACGAAATCGACGTCCCGCTCGCCAAGGCGAAGCCGCGCATCCGCGAACTGGTGGCGGGCATGACCCCTGAGACGCGGCCGGGCGATTTCGCGCAGGCGATGATGGATCTGGGGGCGACGATCTGCACGCCGCGCAAGCCGGCCTGTGCGCTCTGCCCTCTGCGCCCGTCATGCGGCGCGGCGCGAGCCGGCTCGCAGGAGGCATTTCCGGTCAAGACCGCGAAGGCGGCCAAGCCGGTGCGCAAGGGCGCGGCCTTCGTCGCGCGCGACGCCGAAGGAAGGGTGCTGCTTCGCCGCCGGGCGCCGAGCGGCCTGCTGGGCGGCATGAGCGAAGTGCCGACCACCGGATGGACGGCGCGCATCGACGGAGCGACAGGCGCCGCAGCCGCCCCCTTTGCCGGGCAATGGGCCAGCAAGGGTGCTATCCGGCACACCTTCACCCATTTCCATCTCGATCTTGAGGTCTGGCTGCACGAGGGCGCCGCCCCGACGCCGCAAGGGGGCCGCTGGATCGCCCTGGACGATCTGGGGAACGAGGCGCTGCCGACCGTCATGAAGAAGGCAATTCAGTCTGCCATACCGCAAGCATTCGCCCTGCCGGCGAGGAAACAGCCTGCAAAGAAAGAGCCCGACCAGCCATGAACCAACCGATCCGCCATATCGTCTTCGACATCGGCAAGGTGCTGATCCACTACGATCCGGAACTTGCCTATCTGGACATCATCCCCGACACGCATGCCCGCCGCGACTTCCTGGCCAATGTCTGCACGTCGGATTGGAATGTCGAGCAGGATCGCGGGCGTTCGTGGGAGGAGGCGGAGGCGCTGCTGATCGGGGAGCACCCCGCGCATGAGGAGAATATCCGCGCCTTCCGCCGCAACTGGCACAAGATGGTGCCGCACGCGCTGGATGACAGCGTGGAAATCCTGGAGGCGCTGCTGGCGCGCGGGCACGACGTGACCATGCTCACCAATTTCGCGGCCGATACCTTCGTTGAAGCGCAGCAGCGCTTCCCCTTCCTGACGAAGAGCCGCGGCGTCACCGTCTCGGGCGAAATCCGGCGGCTGAAGCCGGAACGCGAAATCTCCGAGGCTCATGCGGCGACATTCGACCTGGAGCCGGCAGCGACGCTGTTCATCGACGACAGCCCCAGGAATGTCGAGGGCGCTATCGGGGCGGGCTGGCGTTCGGTGCTGTTTGTC
>JAUIBM010000112.1 GCA_030428345.1 Alphaproteobacteria bacterium
CGTTGAGCGCGGCCAGCACGAAGAAGAAGATGCCCCAGCGCAGCGTCAGCTTGCGCCAGCCCTCCTCATCGAGCCCGAAGGCGCTGTCGAACACATAGGCCAGCAGCGATTTTCCGAAGACCAGCCCGCCAAGCAGCGCGACGCCGAAAATGCAATTGACGATGGTCGGCTTCATCTTGATGAACATGTCGTCCTGCAGCCACAGCGTCAGCGCGCCCATGACAAGGACGAAGCCCAGCGTGATCAGCGGCATGACCGCGATGTGCCGCAGGACAAGCAGGGAAATCGTCTGGCTGATCAGCATCGCAACCATCAGGAAGGCGGTGCCCACGAAGATCTTGCCGCCCAGTGCGTGCAGGAGCGGGAAGATCTCGGCCAGGCGGTCGCCATAGCTGTTGGCCAGGAAGAAGACGACGAGCGGTCCAAGCTCGAGAACCATCTTGAGGACCGGGGCCGGCTCGCGCTTGCCGCTGCTGGAAATGCGGGTCGATTGGGTCATGCGCTCTGCTTTTCCGTCATTCCGGTGATCGAGCGGGCGAAATCGCCCGCCCGGAAGGGTTCGAGATCGTCTATGCCTTCGCCGCGATGGCGACGAGGATGCCGCCGCGCGCCGTCCCGTCGAGCTTGGTCATGACCAGGCCGTCAACGCCGGCGACATTGCCGAAGATCTCGACCTGGTTGAGGGCGTTCTGGCCCGTGGTGGCGTCGAGCGTCAACAGCACGGTGTGCGGCGCGGTCGGGTCCTGCTTCTTCAGAACGCGGATGATCTTCTCCAGCTCGGCCATCAGCTCGGCCTTGTTCTGCAGGCGTCCGGCCGTGTCCATCAGCATCACGTCATGGCCGCCATCCCTGGCCTGCCGGAAGGCGTCGAAGGCCAGGCCGGCAGCGTCCGCGCCGATCTCGCGGGCGATGACGGGCGAATGGGTGCGCTCGCCCCAGATCTTGAGCTGCTCGATGGCGGCGGCGCGAAAGGTGTCGCCGGCTACCAGCAGGGTCGAGAGCCCCGCGCCGTGCAGCTTGGCGGCCAGC
The DNA here is from genome assembly GCA_030428345.1 of Alphaproteobacteria bacterium. GTDB lineage: Bacteria > Pseudomonadota > Alphaproteobacteria > Rhizobiales > Rhizobiaceae > BOKV01. The sequence goes on from JAUIBM010000112.1 coordinate 1,030, forward strand.
TTGCCGATCGTCGTCGTCTTGCCGGAGCCGTTGACGCCGACGACCAGCACCACATGCGGCTTGCGGTCGAGATCGAGCTCCAGCGGCCGGGCGACCGGGTCGAGAATCTTCTCGATCTCGCCGGCCATGACCTCGCGCACCTCCGCCTCGCCGACATCGCCGCCATAGCGCCTTTCGGCCAGGGTCTCGGTGATGCGCGTCGCGGTGTCGATGCCCAGATCGGCCTGGATCAGCAAATCCTCCAGCGCCTCGATGGCGTCGTCGTCGAGCCTGCGCCGGGTGAAGACATTGGCGACGCCCTCGCCCAAGGCCGAGGAGGTGCGCGATAGACCGGCGGCGAGCCGGCCGAGCCAGCCGGTCTGCTTTCCCTGTCCGGCCGGCTCCGATTGCGGGGCCGGGGCCGGGCGCGCCTCGCCGATGGTGAGGGTGCCGCGTTTCTGTGCGGCAGGCTGCGCGGCCTCCTCACGGGGTGCGGCTTCGGTTTCGGCGGCGTCTGTTTTCGCGGCTGCGTCCGGCGCCGCGGGCGCCGCGTTTTCCACTGCATCGGGCGGGGAGGCGGCGGCCTCGCCTTCCGGCGCTTGCGGCGGCGTTGCCTCCGGCGGCCTTTCAGGCTTGGCGTCGCCGCCAAACGAGAACAGCCGCTTCAACAATCCGGGTTTGTTTTCCGCCATCATGCTCTCCGGTCAGGCCGCGCCGCGAAGCGTCGCGCCGGCCGGCTCGCCGGTCAGCATGGCGGCGCGACGGCCGGTGATGCGCATCTCGACAATGCCGCTTTCCAGCTGCGGCGGCAGGGCGACCGGGGTGTATTGCGGAATGCGGCCGAAGCCGGCGCGCTCGATCAGGACAGGAAGGGTCCTGCCGGCCATGGCGTCGAGATGGGCGCTGAACGCGGCCTCGCCCGCGGCGCGAAGCCGGGCGGCGCGTTCGCGAATCAGCGCCCGGTCTAGCTGCGGCATGCGCGCGGCCGGCGTGCCGGGGCGCGGAGAAAAGGGAAAGACGTGCAGATGGGTCAGCCCGCAGGCCTCGATCATCGACAGGGCGTTGTCGAACATCGCCTCATCCTCGGTCGGGAAGCCGGCGATGATGTCGGCGCCGAAGACGATGTCCGGGCGAAGGGCCTTCATCTCGCGGCAGAAGGCGATCGCGTCGTCGCGCAGATGGCGGCGCTTCATCCGCTTGAGGATCATGTCGTCGCCATGCTGCAGCGACAGATGCAGGTGCGGCATCAGGCGCGGTTCGCCGGCAATGGCTTCGCGCAGGGCGTCGTCGACCTCGATCGAATCGATGGAGGAAAGGCGCAGCCGCGCCAGGTCGGGCACCTCGCGCAGGATGGCCTTGACCAGCCGCCCCAGCTTCGGCTTGCCGGGCAGGTCGCCGCCCCAGGAGGTGAGGTCGACCCCTGTCAGCACGATCTCGGGATAGCCATTGGCCACCAGCCGCCTGACCTGCTCCACCGCCTCGCCGGCCGGCACCGAGCGCGAATTGCCCCTGCCGAACGGGATGATGCAGAAGGTGCAGCGATGGTCGCAGCCGTTCTGGACCTGGACGAAGGCGCGCGAGCGGCCCTCGATGGAATCGACCATGTGCGCGGCGGTCTCGCGCACGCTCATGATGTCGTTGACGCGCACCTTCTCGAAATCGTTGACGCCGAACTCGGGCAGGGCGCGATAGGCATGCGCGCTCAGCTTGTCGTCATTGCCGATGACGAGATCGACCTCGGCCATTTCGCCGAAGCTCGCCGGCTCCGTCTGGGCGGCGCAGCCGGTGACGATGATGCGGGCGCCGGGATGCTCGCGCCGCGCCTTGCGGATCGCCTGGCGCGCCTGGCGCACCGCCTCGCCGGTGACGGCGCAGGTGTTGACGATGATCGCCCCGCCCGGCAACTGGCCAAGGCCGGCCTTGCCGGCCTCGCGGCGCATCACTTGCGATTCATAGGCGTTGAGCCGGCAGCCGAAGGTGACGATCTCGACCCCGCCGCCATCTTCGGCGGCGACCCCGGTCGGTGCGAGCATCATGGTCTCATCGGCCGTCATGCCGTCTTCGATCCGGGATCGCGGACGAAATCGCCGGTCTGGGGGTCGAACTCGCCCGAAAATTCAAACTCGGCCGGCCCGGTCATGCGGACATTGCCGTTCTCTTCCCATTCGATCAGCAGATCGCCGCCGGGAACGGTGACGGTGGCGCGTCGGCCGGTCAGTTCCTTGCGCGCCGCCGCGACCAGGCTGGCGCAGGCCCCCGAGCCGCAGGCGCGCGTCAGACCGACGCCGCGCTCCCAGGTGCGGATGATCAGGTGGTCTGGCGCGACCACCTGGGCGATGGTGATGTTGGCGCGCTCAGGAAACAGCGGATGGTTTTCCAGCAGCGGGCCGAAGCGCTCCAGCGCATAGCTCCACACATCCTGGTCGACCCAGAACACGGCATGCGGATTGCCCATGCTGACGGCGCTGGGCGTGTGCAGGACCGGGGCGTCGATCGGCCCCACCTGCAATTCGATACAGCGCGTGTCGGCGAATTCTTCCGAAAGCGGGATTTCCTGCCAGCCGAAGCGCGGGCGGCCCATGTCGACCGTGATCAGGCCGTCGGCGCCGATATTGGCGGTGATGCGGCCGGCGGCGGTCCGGAACACGAAGTCGTTGCGGCCGACAGCGCCCTGCAGCCATTGCGCCACGCAGCGCGTGCCATTGCCGCAGGCCTGGGCCAGCGAGCCGTCGGTGTTGAAGATGCGGATGTCGAAGTCGCGGTCGGGGCTGGCGGGATCGGCGATTTCCATGAGCTGGTCGAAGGGCACCGCGTTCGGCTGCGCCAGGGCCCTGGCTGCCTGCGCCGTCACGCGCGCCTCCTGGCCGCGCAGATCCGCCACGACAATCTCATTGCCGAGTCCGTTCATCTTGGCGAAGGGGACGCGTGTGCCAGCCATGGCTGATCAGCCTTTCCGTTTCCGCCCTATATGGCGGAAACGGAGGCTGTTTGAAAGGGGCGCGGCATGCGAGCCGCGCGGGTGGGGGGCGTCAGGTGATGGCGTAGACGCCCAGGATCATGAGCAGGAACAGCACCAGCACGATGCCGATCAGCAGGCGCGCGCCGGTTGCAGCGACGCCGGCAAGGGCGGGGAAGCCGAGCAGGCTGGCGACAGCGGCCACGACGAGAAGGATGAGGATCCATTTGAGCATTTGTATTCTCCCTTTTAAGGGGTCAGTCCCTTGTGGGAACAAACGCGCAGGTCGCAAAACGGTTCCCTGCAGCCTCGCCTTATTTGCCGCTTGCACGCCGGCGGGTTCGGCAGGAGCCGCCAATTCGGCCGCGCAGGCGCGAAATGACTAAAACCGCAGGCAATCGCGCAACCCGTTCGTAACCATGCAACCAGTCTTTGGCCGCAATCGCGGCAAACAGCCGGGTCCGGGCGATTTCATTTACCGCCGGTGAGGTGTTCGGCGCGATAAAGGCGGCAATCATCGCGACTACCGCCAGCCGTCGGAGGAAACGACCCATGCGCGAACAGACCACCGGATCGATCATGACCAGTTGGAAGGAGCATTATCCTTCCGTGTTCGGCAGGCATGCGCTGCATCTGAGCCATTCGCTGCACACTTCCGAACTGTTCACCGACGCGGCGCTGGCCCGCCTGCTGGAAAAGGCCGAGCGCGGCGACTACCACGTCAACACCCGCTCGGCCGGGCCGGACGGCAAGCTGAAGCGCCGCGAGGGCGAGTTCGGCGATCTGTCGGGCGCGCAATTGCTGGAGGCGGCGCGCAAGGGCGACATCTGGATCAATCTGCGCGCGCCGCAGAAGGTCGACAAGGCCTATGGCGAATTACTGTCGGAGATCTATCGCGAGTTCGAGAGCCGGGTGCCGGGGCTGAAGACCTTCAGGCACCTGACCACCATCCTCATCTCCTCGCCCAATGTCTATGTGCCCTATCACGCCGACGTGCCGGGCCAGATGCTGTGGCAGATCCGCGGGCGCAAGCGCGTCTGGGTCTATCCCGGCCGCCCGCCCTTCCTGCCGCAGGCGGCGATCGAGAAGCTGGTGCTCGGCGAGATGCACGAGACCGACATGCCCTATCGCGAATGGTTCGACGAATTCGCCCAGGTCTATGACCTGGAGCCGGGCTGGATGCTGCACTGGCCGCTGAACGATCCGCACCGGGTGGAGAATTTCGACAGCCTCAACGTCTCGGTGACGACGGAGCACTACACCAGCGCCATCCGCAACGCCTATGCGGTGAACTACGCCAACGGCCTGCTGCGCGCGGCGGGCATGAAGAATTTGCAGCGCCAGACCGCCGGCCCCGGCCTGTGGGCCAAGCTGGCGCTGGCCGCGGCGGTGAAGTTCTCCGGCCTGCGGCGCAAGGCGGAGAAGCCCTACACCATCGACTTCCGCGTCGATCCGGACAGCCCGAACGGCTATCGCGACATCACGCCCTATGAGCTGAAGAAATGAGCGGGCGCGCGAGCATGGCCGCCGCGCCGGCCGCCGCCGCGCCGGCCAGGGTGGCGACGTTTCGCCAGGCCGACCGGTTCAAGCCGCTGAAGATTTCGGTGACGCGCAGCGTCGACGGTTTGCTGGCGCTGGAAAAGGACTGGCGGGCGCTGGAGGCGCAGGCGAGCATTCCCTGCCTGTTCCAGTCCTTCGACTGGTGCGCCAATTACGTGCGCCACGCCACCGGCAACCAGCCGCTGGCGGTGCGGGTGCTTTCCGCCTGGCAGGGCGAGCGGCTGGTGGCGCTGATGCCGCTTTCGGTGCAGACCAATAACGGCGCGCGGGTGCTCACCGGCCTCACCGAGCCGTTCCAGCAATATACCGACATGCTGCTGGCGCCGGGCGTGGACGCGAAGATCGTCTTCGGCGAGATGCTGCGCAGCCTGCGCGCCCTCGATGTCGACTATCTGCATTTCGGCCAGGTGCGCGAGGACGGCAATCTGTTTCGCGCGCTGGACGGCGTGGTGCCGCCCTCGGGCGAGGAGGACGCCGCGCCCTATGTGCGGATCGGCGATTTCCCCGATTTCGAGACCTTCCACAGAACCGTGGTCAACGCCAAGACGCGCAAGAACATGCGCAACGCCCGCAACCGGCTGGAGCGCGACGCGCCGGTGGTGCATGAGGTGGCGCGAAGCGGCCCGCTGCTGAGCGAGGTGATCGACCGCTCCTTCGAGGGGCGCGAAGCCTGGCTGGAGCGCCAGGGCCTGACCTCGCGCGCCTTTCGCGACCACAATTTCGGGGCCTTTCTCGACCGCTTCAAGCGGCCCGAGCGCACCGGCGTGGAGACGGTCGCCTTCAGCCTCACCCATGGCGGCAATCCGGTCGCCGACCAATGGGGCTTCATCCATCGCGGCCGCTACTACGCCTTCATCGCCAGCTGGGACGCTGCCTATGAGGAGGCGAGCCCCGGCAAGATGCATCTGGGCGAGATTCTCGCCGCCTGCCACGGACTGGGCATTGAGGTCGCCGACTTCATGATTCCCGCCGCGCGCTACAAGTTCACCTGGGCGAGCGATGCGGTGAAGGTGCGCGACTTCGTCATGCCGCTCTCCTGGAAGGGCCGGCTGCACAATGCGCTGTGGCTGAACTTCCTGCGCCCGCTGGCCAAGAGGATCGCCTACGCCATGCCGGTCGGCCTGCGCGCCTGGATCTTCGCCAAGGTGATGCCGGTAAAGGATTGAGGGGGTTCGCTGCCCGCGCGAAGGCGCGGGCGCATTGAACCGGACCCGTGAACCGGACTCATGAACCGGATTGGTGTAGTGTGGCGGCGCGCCGCCCCACGAGAACGCCCCGATGCCGCCGGAAACCTTCAGATGCGATGCGCTGATCCCCGATCGGGAGGCGAAGCCCCTCAGGCCGGCGGTCGACCGCAGCGTCGCGCGCCTCGGCAACTGGATCGGCGGCGCGGTCCACCTGCTGCCGGAAGGCTGGCATTTTCCATACCCAGATCGCCTATGCCTGCGGCTTTGCCAGTTCGAGCGAATTGTCCCGCCAGTTCAAGGCCACCTTCGGCCTCGCCCCAAGCCGGCTGTAGGGGCGCGCAACCTACCACTTGCGGGTGCCCGAACTTCGAAAATCTGCGAGCAACGCGATTGCGGGGGTGGCGTCACCTTTGCCAAACCCGTGACAGCATCCAGGACCCTTGGCGCAGGTTAGGGCTCGTACCTGAGCAAGAGTACCGAAGCGTGCCCGAGCATGTCTGGACTGACATACCGCTTGATGACTTTACTTCGGAATGATGCATCTACGATTTTCGGCTCGGGAATGCCAAGTTGGGCGACGAGATGAAGGATGGTGCGCTTCCCTTCGTCAGAGCCTGTTTCGCGCTCTCGTTCGAGATAGCGTTCAAGTCGGCGTCGTTGCTGGCGGCGCTCACATAGATACTTCCCATAGGCAGTCGCCGCCACTAACGCGGTGATGATTGCCGCCACGTCCGCAATAGCGGCAAGTGTGTTAAGAGTGACGGCAAGAAAGCTTGCCACTATGACCCGCTCCAATTTGGTAAGCCGAATCCAGTTATTGAGGTAGGTTCGCCAAACATTTTAGCTTCACTGTAAGGACCGCCACCAATAGGTAATGTCTCAGTTTGGAATCAGTCGTGAGCCGAATTCATCGCTTGGATAATTCTCCAGCGTTCTGCCTGCTTTTCCAGCGCGGGTCCAACATGCGAGTTGTAGACAGCACACTGGCGTTCCGTGAGGGACTCATAACCTTGATGGATGACCTGCTGGGCTACTCCAAACGCGGCGGCTCCCTCCTCTAGGTCACCCTCATCAACGAGGTCTCGTATCCGTTCATGCAGATCGAAGTCGATATGGTCATTGTGTCCCACTGTAATCCCTCTCTACCTGCATTTTCGCGGTGTCTGGATGTGCCAAACCACGCCATCAACAGCGAAGCTTTCGTAGGATGCAGTCTACCAGACTGACAGCTAATTTAATATGAGCAAGGCTGCATGCCCTTTTTTGA
>JAUIBM010000113.1 GCA_030428345.1 Alphaproteobacteria bacterium
TGCAAACCGCCGCCATGGATTTCGCCGAGATATCCCGCTACAGCGAGGATCCGGACCTGTATGTCAGCGTCAATCTTTCCAGCCGGGAACTGCTGCGCCACGACATCGTCAACGACATCAGCACGCTGCTGGCGAAGGCTGAATTGCCCGCCTCGATGATGCGCATCGAACTCACCGAAAGCATGGTGATGGAGAACCCGGAAAATTCCGGCGAGGTGCTGCGACGCATCAAGGATCTGGGCGTCGGCCTTTCGATGGACGATTTCGGCACCGGCTATTCGAGCCTCTCCTACCTGATGCGCTTCCCCTTCGACACGATCAAGATCGACCGGTCCTTCGTTCAGGCGCGCGAGCGCATGGAGCGCCCCGTGGTGCTGCGCTCGGTCATCGCCATGGCGCACGGCCTCGATCGCGAACTGGTGGCAGAGGGCATCGAGACCGAAGAGGATCTGGCGGAGCTGCTGGAACTGGGCTGCGAATATGGCCAGGGCTATCTCTTCGGCGAGGCGATGGACCGCGCCGAAGCCGAGGAACTGGTCACGGCCGAATACCGGCTCGCCGGCCAGTAAGCTCTTTTCATTTCGATAAGCAAAATCGCAAGCGCGCCGACGCCGTTTCAGGCGTGTCCGGATTCGCCCGACAGCAGCACAGGGTTGATGCCCATGCTCCACAGCGCCCGCTCATATTTGGTTTCCTGGATCGCGTCGAACACCAGATCGGCGCTCGCCGGGCAGGTGAGCCAGCCATTGGCGCCGATCTCGTCCTCGATCTGGCCCGAGGCCCAGCCGGAATAGCCGAGCGCGATCATGGAACGCGCCGGCCCGCGGCCGGTCGCGATCGCCCGAAGGATTTCCAGGGTCGCCGTCAGCGAAACGCCATCGGCGATCGGCAGCGTGCTCTCTGACGAATAGTCGGAGGAATGCAGCACGAAGCCGCGCCCGGGCTCGACCGGGCCGCCGCTGTGCAAGGGCGTATCGAGCAGCGGTTGCGGCATTCGGTCGCGCTCGATATCGCTGATCAGATTGAGCTGGTGCAGGAAATCCGGCAGGGCCGGCGTCTCCAGGGTGCGATTGATGACGAAGCCCATCGCCCCGTCGCCGGAATGGGCGCACAGGAAGATAACCGTTTTTTCAAAGCGGGTGTCGCCCATATTGGGCATGGCGATCAGAAACTGGCCATGAAGGGTGTCGAGACTTCGCATCAATTCCGCCGCATTGTTTCGCACATTCGAGAGTACCGCTTCGTAAGGAAATGGGAAAGCTCGATGGCGGCCTCCCGCCAATTTGCGCGAGACCGCGGGTAACCGAAAAATGAGGGCGTCGTGAGGCTTTTTCTGTCGCCCGACAGTGCAACAGGGGATATTTCCTGCCCATGAGATTTGCAGCCCGCCTCCTCGCCCTCAGCCTGCTCCTTGCCGCGCCCGCCGAGGCCGCCACGACGCAGTGGCAGGATCTTGGCGGAGGACGCGCCCGCATGGCCGCGCAACTGGACCCTGCCGATGGCAGCGTGGTCGGCGTGGTCGAGGTCGAACTGGAGGATGGCTGGAAGACCTATTGGCGCGAGCCGGGCGGAACGGGCATTCCGCCGCAATTCGACTTCTCGTCCTCGAAGCACTTCCTGCCGGGGGAGACGAGCTTTCCCGCGCCGCATGTGCTGAGCACGGCCGGCTCGCGCTTCGCGGGCTACAAGGGCACGGTGCGGTTCGTCTTCAAGGGCCAGACCACCGGCGCGCAGGACGGCAATATCGGCCTCGATTTCCTGGCCGGCGTTTGCGACGATATCTGCATACCGGCCATGGCGCATTTCGAGATTCCGTTCTCCCATCTCAACGTATCCGACACACAGGCGGCGCGCGTGATCGCCGAAGCATTGCCTCTGCTGCCATCCGATCCGCGGCCGGGACTGCAGACCGTGGCCGCCACGATTTCACCGCAGGGAGAATTGAGCGTGCAGGCCGAGGTCGCGGCCGGCGAGGAGCCGCCACAATTGTTCATCGAAGGGCCGCAGGGCTGGTATTTCGAGCCCGCGACTTTGATTTCCCGCGAGGGCAATGTCGCGACGTTCAATGCCGACGCGCTGGAAATGCCGAAGGAGGCCGGCGAGACGCGCTTCAGGATGACCCTGGTCCAGGGGAAGGAAAGCGTCGAGGCGTGGCTTACGCCGTCCCCTTGAGTTTTTTGCTTGAATCCGCGCGGACGGGGCTCGAAAACGCGTACGGATGATCCATAAATCCTACTGCCATCCGGCATATCAATCTGCTCCCGGAGATTTCATCATGACCATTTCAATCGGCGAATCCCTTCCGGACGCCACTTTCCTGACCATGACGGCCGACGGCCCCGCCAAGCTGAGCACCAAGGACGTATTCGCCGGCAAGAAGGTCGTGCTGTTCGCCGTTCCCGGCGCATTCACGCCGACCTGCACCATGAACCACCTGCCTGGCTTTCTGGAGCACTTCGAGACCATCATCTCGAAAGGCGTTTCCGACGTGGCCGTGGTCTCGGTCAACGACATGCATGTGATGGCGCATTGGGCCAAGTCGACCAAGGCCGACGGCAAGATCCGTTTCCTGGCGGACGGCAATGGCGAATTCACCAAGGCGGTCGGTCTCGACCAGGATCTGGCGATCGCCGGTATGGGCGTGCGCTCCAAACGCTATTCGATGATCGTCGAAGACGGCGTGGTCAAGCAGCTCAATATCGAGGAGACCCCGGGCAAGGCCGACATTTCCGGCGCGGCCCGCATTCTCGAGCAGCTGTGACCTTACGGCAATTCGAATGACGGCAAAGGGCCGCTTCGCGCATCTGCGAAGCGGCCCTTTTACTTGTTTGCCGGAGCGCTTCCACCCAATGCTCCGTCAGAATCGATCCATCCACGGATGGAAGCGTCTAACGCCCCTTGTGCGGCGCCATGCCCTGGCGGGCGAGTTCGTCGGCCCGCTCGTTTTCCGGATGGCCGGCATGGCCCTTCACCCAGTGCCAGGCAATGCGATGGCGTGACTGGGCCGCGTCCAGCTCGCGCCACAAATCCTCGTTCTTCACCGGCTTCTTGTCCGCCGTCTTCCAGCCATTGCGCTTCCAATTGGCCATCCAGCCGGTCACGCCGCCGCGCACATATTGGGAGTCGGTATACAGATCGACATCGCAATCGCGCTTGAGCGCGCCCAGCGCCTCGATCGCGGCGCGCAACTCCATCCGGTTGTTGGTCGTGTGGGCTTCCCCGCCGTTCAACTCGCGGTCGCGATCGCCATAGCGCAGCACCGCGCCCCAGCCGCCGGGACCGGGATTGCCGGAGCACGCGCCGTCGGTCCAGATGGAAACACGCTCGGCGCTCATCGGGCGCCTGCCGCGTCTGCGAAATCGAGACCATAGGCCTCCGCCTTGTCGACGCCCTGGTGGAACCTCAGCTTGGCGAGGTATTCCAGCGGATCGTGCGGCACCACCAGCGCGCCGGGCGGCACATTCAGCCAGTCATACAGCCGCGTCAGCAGAAAGCGCAGCGCCGAGCCGCGCGCCAGAACGGGGAGTGCATCGAATTCCTGCCGAGAGAGGGGACGGCCGGACATGTATCCTTGCAGCATTGAACGCGCCTTGGTGACATTGAAGGACCAATCCTGCTCGAAACACCACGCGTTGAGACAGATGGCGAGATCGTAGGCAAGCAGGTCGTTGCAGGCGAAATAGAAGTCGATGATCCCCGACAATTCGTCCTTCAGGAAAAAGACATTGTCGCGGAAGAGGTCGGCGTGAATGACGCCGGACGGCAGGCCGGAGGGCCAGCGCCGCTCCAGATGATCGAGTTCGGCGCGGATGAAGTCGCCCAGGTTCGGCTCGACCTCATGGCACCGTTCGGCGGATGATTCGAACAGCGGCCGCCAATTCTCCAGCGTCAGGGCGTTTGGCCGCCGAATCGGAAAGTCCGCTGCGCTCAGGTGCAGGCGCGCGAGCTGCGCTCCCACCTGGCGGCAATGATCGGCGGAGGGCCGACGCACCGAAACGCCGTCGAGAAAGGTGACGATCGCGGACGGCTTGCCCGCGAGGCGCCCGAGCATCTGGCCGTTTCGCATAGCCACCGGGCGCGGGCAGTTCATGCCCCTTGCCGCCAGATGGTCCATCAGGCCCAGGAAGAACGGCAGGTCCGCCGCTTTCACCCGCTTTTCATACAGGGTGAGCACGAACATGCCGGCGTCCGTCGCCATGAGATAGTTCGAATTCTCGACGCCCTCGGCGATCCCCTTGAGGGAATGCAGCAGGCCGATGTCGTAGAGCGTCAGATAGGCGGCGAGTTCGTCGTCGCGAATATCGGTATAAACTGCCAAATTACGCTCCGCCCGCCATCGAACGCTCGCCGTTTCCGTTGACGAAAGCCATGTCCTCGGCGGTCAGCGGCTCGTCGCGCAAGGCGCGCATGACCGGGAACATCTCGGTCTCGCGCGCCGTCTCGGCAAGCTCGACACGGGTCGCATAGCGCTCGCGTATCGCGTCGATGATGCCGTCCACCAGGATTTCGGGCGCCGACGCGCCGGCCGAAAGCCCCATCACGCGCACATCCTCCAGTTCGTCCCAGGGGATGTCCGCGGCGGTGCGCACCAGCAAAGCGCGCTTCGCACCGGCCTTCAGCGCGACCTCGACCAGGCGGCGCGAATTGGAGGAATTGGGTGCGCCGACAATGAGAAAATGGTCCGCTCCCCCGGCCGCCATCTTGACCGCTTCCTGGCGGTTGGTGGTGGCGTAGCAGATCGACTCGGCCGCCGGGTCGGCAAGATCGGGAAAGCGCTGGCGCAGCCGCTCGATGATCGCCGCCGTATCCTCCACGGAGAGCGTCGTCTGCGTCACATAGCCGAAGCCGCTTTCCCCCGCGGCCAGGGTCTCCGCATCGGCGACCGTCTCCACCAAAGTCGCCGAGCCTTCCGGCAATTGCCCCATGGTGCCGATCACCTCGGGATGGCCGGAATGGCCGATCAGCAGCACATGCCGGCCATGCCGGATATGGCGCAGCGCCTGCTTGTGCACCTTGGAAACCAACGGGCAGGTAGCGTCGAGATAGAGCAGATTGAGGCTGTCGGCATGCTGCGGCACCGATTTGGGCACGCCGTGCGCCGAAAAGATCACCGGCTGGCCGGTCGGCGGGATCTCGTCGAGTTCCTTGACGAAGATCGCCCCCCGCGCCTCCAGCCCCTCCACAACATAGCGATTATGCACGATCTCGTGGCGGACATAGACCGGAGCGCCGTATTTCTTCAGCGCCAGAACCACGATCTGGATGGCGCGGTCGACGCCCGCGCAGAAACCGCGCGGTCCGCACAGGCGCAAGGTCAGTCCGGGATGTGCGGAAGATTGCAAAATTCGGCTCCTTGTCGCAATTGCGCGAATAGAGGCAGGGCCGGCCGGCAAGTCAAGCCCCGGCAGAGCGGGAACGGGGCGCGAAGAGGAACCATCCGCCGACACCCGCCAGGGCGACCGCAAGGCCGAACCAGGTGACCGCATAGCCGAAATGATTGTTGGGCAGGCTGATGAGCGTGGTGCCGCCGACCGGCAGGCCGCCGGGATTGGGCGCGGGACCGGCATCTACATAGAAGGGCAGCATCGTGGCGGGGTCCACGCCGGCAATGCGCGCCATGTCGGCAAGGCTGCGCCAGTAGAGCGTGCGCTTCGGCGCCTCATTGTCGGGAACGAAGGAATTGGGCTTGGCGGAAAGCGGATTGCGCGCAAGGCCGGTCACGCTCTGCACGCCGGAGACCTGGCCTTCCTTGCGGGTCGCGGGATCGCGCATTTCCATCGGCACGAAGCCGCGATCAACGAAGATCGTGCGCCCGTCCTCCAGCTTCAGCGGCGTGAAGACGTCCCAGCCCGCCTGCCCATCATGCGTGGTGTAGAAATAGGATTCGCCTGAATGGTCGAAAGTGCCGGTCAACCGCACCGGGAAATAATCGACATCGCGGCTGGCGGCGTAACGCTGCTCGACATCGGCCAATGGTTCGGGCGGGCTGTGGCGGCGGCTGTCGATCTGCGCCAGCAGGCCCTCCTTCCAATGCAGGCGGTGGACCTGCCAGACGCCCAGCAAGGACAATGCAGCGATCCCTGCGAGCGTGCAGACGACCACCAGCAGCCGCGAAAGCAGGCTCACCCGATTTCGCCTTCATGGGCGTTGGTCTGATATTGCAGGGCGATCATGATCGCCTTGGAGATTCGAAGCGCCCACAGCGAAGTGATGCCGATCAGCGGGACCCACAGGATGACGTGCACCCAGATCGGCGGCTCGAACGCCGTCTGGACGGCAAGGGCCAGGCCGACGATCAGGAATCCGAGAATGAGGATGACGAATACGGCCGGCCCGTCGCCCGAATCGGCGAAGGAATAATCCAGCCCGCAGGCCATGCAACGCTTCGCCGTGGTCAGCGCGCCATCATAGAGCCGCCCCTCGCCGCAGCGCGGGCAGACGCAGCGCAGACCGGCAGTCATGGGAGAAATCGGTGGGTAGTCGGCCTTGTCGGGCTGCATGACGCCTCCGCCTTTCCGGCTTTTCAGGGCACTATCTCGATCGGGGTGTTCCAGGCAAGCTTGCCCCACAATTCGTCGATGTCCTGGTTGGACAGGCCGATACAGCCATTGGTCCAATCGTAATTCTTCATCAGCCAACCGAACCAGCCGAACCCGTCCCACTGGCCGTGGATCATGATCGAGCCGCCCGGCTTCACGCCGGCGGCGCGGGCGCGCTCCCTATCCTGACGATCGGGATAGGAGATATGGAACGCCTTGTAGGCAACGCTGTCGGACTTGCGATAGTCCAGCGTGTAGCGCCCTTCCGGCGTGCGCCCGTCGCCTTCCTGCAGTTTCGGGCCCACCGGATCGGGACCGAGCGAGATCCGGTAGGTCGAGATGCGCTCGCCCTTGCGCCAGAGTTCCAGCACGCGGGCGGACTTGACGACCCGCAAGAGGTCCGGCGCATCGGGAGGGGTCGGCCAGACTTCCCGAACCCGGCCCGCCGCGGGGGCCGCCAGGCATACAACCAGCACGATCGCCAACGGCCATCTCAATTGCCGCATCCCGTGCTCCGCAATCATCGCCCTTCGGGCGGAACGGCAATTCGCGCCGGAATTTGCCGCCCCGTCAAGCAGAAGGTTCCGCCCGTCAGCCGTGGACTGGCGCGCCCCATGAACCCCATACATAGATGGCGCAGAACAGGAAGAGCCAGACCACGTCGACGAAGTGCCAGTACCAGGCAGCCGCCTCGAAGCCGAAATGCTTCTGCGGGGTGAACTGGCCGGCCATGGCGCGCAGCAGGCAGACGAACAGGAAGATCGTGCCAACGATCACATGGAAGCCGTGAAAGCCGGTCGCCATGAAGAATGTCGCCCCGTAGATCGAATCGTGGAACGCGAACGGGGCGTGGACATACTCATAGGCCTGGACGCCGGTGAACAGCAGTCCCAGGGCCACGGTGAGCGCCAGCATTCCCTTCAGCATGCCGCGCTCATTGTGCAGCAATGCGTGATGCGCCCAGGTCACCGTCGTGCCGGAAAGCAGCAGGATGATGGTGTTGAACAGCGGCAGGTGCCAGGGATCGAGCACCTCGATGCCCTGCGGAGGCCAATGTCCGCCGGTGAACTCGGCGCGCATCACCTGATGTGTCTCATTGGGGAAGAGGCTGGCGTCGAAGAACGCCCAGAACCAGGCAACGAAGAACATCACCTCGGAGGCGATGAACAAAATCATGCCGTAGCGCAGATGCAACGACACCACGCGGGTATGGAAGCCCTGCTGGCTCTCCTTGATGGTGTCCGCCCACCAGGAGAACATGGTGTAGAGGACCACCACCAGACCGATATAGAACAGCCACGGCGTCGCCAGGTTCAGCCCGCCGAGATCGAAGGACTCCTCGCTCAGCCAGCGCATGTAGCCGACACCGCCGACCGCCATGATAAGCGC